>JAHELQ010000338.1 GCA_024644125.1 Candidatus Aminicenantota bacterium
CCATTGCCGATCTCTATTTTGTTTCTACCGCCATTCTATTGGATTATTCGCTCTCTCCTAAACGCAAACCGGTAAAGGGACTTTGTTTTCTGCATGACGGTAATGAGAAAGTATTGAGTTCTATGCCGGTGAAAAACGTCCTTGCGTTGACGAAATCCGCGCCTCTCAGGTTGTTTTATAAATTCAAGAAAGAACAATCGCTGGGATATCGCCCTCCGATGGAGGATTCGATGGTTCTGGCGGCAGAGAGAGACAAAAAAGACGGTCAAGACGCATTTTTATTGTCGTATCGACGGGAAACCGTTTACCATGAGCTGATCGATAATACCATCGAGAATGGCAAATCGGTTCTGATCGCGGTTCCCGACAATTTGAGCGCCGCTTATCTGGCATCCGTAATCCCCGGCGCTACGGTTTTCAATTCATCCGTCACCCTGGCCCAGAGGGAAAAACATTGGAACAATTTTCAAGAAGGCAAGCCGGGCGTCGTGATTGGGGGATTGTCCGCGGTACTTCTTCCAATAACGAATCTGGGCGCTGTCATTGTCGATAGAGCCTGCGCTCCCATGTACAGGAAAACCGCTTTTTCCGATTTCCATGTTCACACTCTAGCTAAACTTCGCGCCCGGTCGCTGGATGTTCCCTTGCTCGAAGGCGCCTCGACCCTGACAGTCGAAGCCGCATCGCACAGGGAAAAAATCACTGTTCAGGATCAACGCTCCAAAGATCTCCCAGAACTAGACGTTCACATGCTGAAGCCCGGCGAACGGCGCATCCCGGAATCTCTAGTGGAATCTGTATTGGCTTGTTATGAGAATCAGGAGAAAGCGCTTCTCATATTGAACCGGAAGACATCGCTCCAGTTCCTGTTTTGCCCCAAATGTAAAAAACTCGTTAAGTGTCCCCATTGCCGGGGCGATCTGAAGGTTGACGACAATTTCTACATTACCTGCCTATCCTGTGGGTTTTCAAAAAAAGAGGCAAAGCTCTGCTCCGTTTGCAACAGTGAATTTGTATACATTTATGATATCAGCATGGCCTCGCTTAAGCGACAACTCGAGGTCAGAATCCCCGAGCAAGAGATACTGGCCATCACCGCCGAAAATCTTGACGATCCCGGTTCGGTAGTCAAAGAGGCGGGCGAGAAAAAAATCATCATCTCCACTCCCGTGACGGTGAATCCGCTTTTTCGGAATTTGTTCGATGCGATCTTCTATGTGAGACCTGAATCGATGTTTAATATCAATCACTTCGACGCGGCGGAAATGATTTTTTCCCAGGTAGCGGAGATCAAAGAATTAGTGAAACACGGCGGGAAGGTTGAGATTTATTCCACCTTTCATTTTCATTATTCACTGAGACTCCTGCAAAACGAGGAAGCCTTCTTCGACCATGAATTGAAATACCGGGAGTGGTTCCGCTTGCCGCCAAATTTCGCTGTATACCATGTTGAAGTGCGGAACAAGGATTTACGCGCCCTGGCCCGTGAGATGCGGGCTATTCTCAACGAATTCAAGGAATCTCTTCATATCGAAAACCCGCATCTTTTATCCCGCGCCCGGATTCATGCCTTCTATCGGGGGAAAATGGAAATTCACGCGCTCCCGCACATCTTAAAAGCCTCCGGTCTGATAGAAAATCGCAATATCAAGGTCGAATTGTTTGCTGGATAATAATACTAGTCTGAATCGGACGGCCAAGGCGGCACATACCACGAACATTACGACATGTGCCGCCTGCAAAAAAACCGTTATTTCTTGTCGGATTTTTTTTCTTTTCCCGCATCCATGTTGATGGTGCCTTTGAAGAGCGCACCTTCGGCAATGACCAGTTTTTCAGCGGTAATATCGCCGGTGCATTTACCCATGGAGGATATTTCAAGTTTTTCGGTGGCTGTCACTGTACCTTCGGCGATGCCATCGATTTTCAGAATAGTGGCGGTGATTTCGCCGTTTACGTTACCGGTTTTCCCGATCGTCAGCGTGTTGTTGACTTTGATCTTTCCCTCTACTTGCCCTTCGATTGTCAAAACTTCATCAGATTCAATTTCCCCTTTGATTTTCAGAGATTTGCCAAGATATGATTTAGAAGAATCCTCGGCCGGACGATAAGACTGATAATCGGAATCATCACTTTTTTTGTTGGTTGCAAATACCATTACACCTTCTCCTTTGACGAATTTATTGTCACTGCAGTCTCAAATTTTTTGAGCAAAATTTAATATCTATTGGAAACCCTCTTAATTTTTCCCGAGATATAATTATGCGCAAAAAAAATAAATTTTTCAAGTTAAAAATTCCTGTTTTATTATTTTTTGATTTTGTCTCCCACACAACTGTATTGACAATTATACCGCCCGGGTATACACTATTGTTAAAATCATCCATAAATGGATATATAAAGAGGGAGATATGAATCGAGAAAAACTTCCCGGTATCGGAGTTTTGACCAGCGGCGGTGATGCGCCCGGAATGAATGCGGTTGTGCGGGCGGTTGTGCGTACCGCGATTTTCCAGGGAGCGCGGGTATTTGCCATTAAAAATGGTTACCAGGGGCTGGTGAACGGCGGAAATGATATTGTCCCGGCGGACGGGCGGTTTGTAACCGGGATCATTCATGATGGAGGAACAATCCTGGGTTCTGCTCGCTGCAAGGAATTTATGGAACGGAGTGGCCGTCTGGAGGCCGCCGCCAAACTAGTGGCCCTGGGAATACACAGACTTGCGATTATTGGGGGCGACGGCAGTCTTACCGGCGCGATGGTATTGCACCGGGAATGGCAGGAATTGCTGGATGAATTGGTTAAAACAGGACGTATACCGGAGGAGCGGGTGAATCAAAACCGGGATCTTCGTATCACCGGATTAGTGGGGTCCATCGATAATGATATGTGCGGCACCGACCTTACAATCGGGGCAGATACCGCGTTGCACCGAATCGTTGAAGCGATCGACGCTATTTACGATACAGCGGTCAGTCACCACCGGGCGTTTGTGGTCAAAGTAATGGGCAGGCGGTGTGGATACCTGGCGTTGATGAGTGGCTTGATAACGGGGGCCGATTGGGTGTTGATCCCGGAAAAACGACCGGAGGCTAGAAGCTGGAAGCAGGAGATGTGCCGGATACTGAAGCAGGGGCTCGATGCCGGACGCCGCGCATCGATTGTCGTATTGTCGGAAGGAGTAAAAGATTCCGAAGGACATGATATTGATCTACCGGATGTTCGCGACGCGTTGCGATCCATTCTCGGGTTGGAGGTAAGGGTAACGGAATTGGGGCATGTGCAAAGGGGAGGCCATCCCAGCGCGTTTGACCGTATTCAGGCGACGTTGTTAGGAAATGCGGCCGCCCGTGTGCTCTTGAGCGGTAAAATGAAATACAATCCGGCACTATTGGGGATGGAGGGTTTTCATATCATAACGTCGTCCCTCGATAAATGTCTCCAAAAGAACCGTGAGGTGGCGGACGCTGTTGACGTGGGGGACTCGCGACGGGCGATGGAGAAACGCGGACGTTTTTTCGCCGGTGCGTTTAAAGCTAAAACAATACTGAAGCGACCGCTACCGAGTGCGCGTGTTTCAGGGGAAAACCCCGTTCTGGCGTTGATGCACGCGGGAGCGCCGGCTCCGGGAATGAATACCGCGGTCCGCGCGTTGACCAGGCTCGGTATCGAAGCCGGTTACAAGATGCTGGGGATCCAGCATGGATTCGAAGGGCTTGTGGCAGGTGATGTGCGAGATCTCGATTGGATGAGTGTAAATGGCACTTCCGGGATGGGGGGAGCGTTCCTGGGAACAAAACGGGAAATTCCCGGCGAAGAAGATTTCGCTCCGATCGAGCGACAATTGCATCAACACAATATCAAGGGCCTGATTATTATCGGAGGATTGGCGGGGTATACGGGCGCGAATCTGTTTCGTCTCAATCGTCACGGCTTTCAGCGATTCTCAATACCGATTGTGTGTATCCCCGCCACAATCAGCAACAATCTTCCGAACACCGATCTTTGCATTGGGTCCGATACAGCGCTGAACAACATTATCGAAGCTGTGGATAAAATCAAACAATCGGCGGTGGCTCTCAAGCGGTGCTTCCTGGTGGAGGTGGCTGGCCGCTACTGCGGATACCTGGCGCTGATGAGCGGGATCGCCACTGGGGCCGAGCGGGTATACCTCCATGAGAAAAGTGTGACTCTGCAAGATTTGTCGAGGGATATTCAATTTTTGAAGAATAGTTTCAAGGGCGACCGTCATCTGGCGTTGCTCCTGCGTTGCGAGCGTTCTCACAATTATTATGACACCGAATTCATGAGAACTCTGTTCGAGGCTGAAAGCGGTAACGATTTTAGCGTCAGGCACGCTTTGCTGGGGCATTTGCAATTGGGCGGCAGCCCGGCGCCCCTTGACCGCATACTGGCGATCCGTTTTGCCGATAACTGTGTTCGATTTGTTGACAATGCGCTGAAAAACCGGCAGGCGCCCGCGGTTTTCATGGGCATCAAACGAGGGAAGATTCGTTTTTTTGACCTCGCTATTCTGGAAAAATTAATGGACATCGACTACAGTCGCCCGCAGAATCAATGGTGGCTTAAGTTTTGGCCAGTAGCTAGAACTCTGGTTTGATCCCTTCTAAATATTTGAGCTACAAATTATAAAAACATGTTTTTTATTCTTTATTTTTGTAAAAAAAGTATGCTATCATTATATTATGTGCTTAATTATGATCGCTTATAGGACTCACCCGAAATACAAACTGGTCGTCGCGGCAAACCGCGATGAATATTACGAAAGACCCACAGCGCCAGCCGGCTGGTGGCCCAAGGAGCACGTCGTTATGGCGGGCAAGGATTTACAGGGCGATGGTACGTGGTTAGGAATAACCAGATCTGGAAAGTGGGCCGGCATCACCAATTTCCGCGAAAAAAAAGAACCTCTTGAAGGTGCTATTTCAAGGGGACAATTAGTAAAGGACTACCTGATCTCAAACAAAGGCGCTCCTGTCTTTATGAAAGGGATCCGGGAGAAAGTCGACAAATACAACGGATTCAGTCTGGTTCTCGGCGATAGCGAACGGCTCTGGTACTTTTCGAACCGGGAGAATGAATTGAGAGTCTTGCCGGCGGGAATTTATGCGCTCGCAAATTCGTTATTGGATACTCCGTGGCCGAATACGATCCGTGGGAAAGCGATGTTTTCGCAATTGGTCGATCATAATTTGAATCTCCCTATTGATTCTCTATTTGAATTGCTGGGAGATACTGAGATTGCCCCGGATGACCAGTTGCCGGATATCGGAATGGATATTGAGATTGAGCGTGCGATATCGCCTATTTTCGTAAAAACTCCAAAATATGGAACCCGTAGCTCCACGGTCATACTCATGGATAACGCTGGCACCATTTATTTTGAGGAGCGTACCGTAGATCCCAAAGGGCAAAACCGGTTTTGCTTCTCTATCGCCTGAGTAAACGGCCGCGACTATGAATGTCTTGGCTCGCCGGACGGTTTGTTAGTCGAGTTTTAGATCTTTTTTTGCCGATTCGTACGCGGAGGTCAGCCTATCGTTGGCATTCTGGTATTCCTCCATTGACGCTTCATACAAACTTCTGTTCCCCGCCGCCACAAATTCCATGAGTATCCGGTCCGCCTTTTTTTTCTCCAGTTCCCCTCCTTTCACATCACGGTAATGCTTGCTGCGTTGTTGAATATCCTTGATTCTGGTTTGAAGGTTTTCCATAAAGGTGAGAATATAATCCATGACTTGCAGGTCAATGGCGAAGTCCTCGATATATTCTTCCAGGTTGCGTTGATCGTTTTTCTGCGAAAGAAAATCGATGGTTTCGAATATCCCTTCGCCATGGGAGAGTGCCTTCTCGAATGCTTGCTCGTAATTAATGGCATTTTTCGGCCGCGATCTCTGTGATTCTTCGAGAGCTATGTCCCGGGATCCGGTTTGTTCGATATATACGGCCGAGTGTTCACTGTAAAAGTTTTTGAGTTTGGCGATTCGATGAATGTATCTCACCATTTTTATCAGACTGTCAAGCTTTGCATGGGGCAAGGATAACGCGCTCTCGTGACTGAGATTCCAGGAACCTGATGACAGGGCTTTTTTCAGTTCGTTCATAAAATCCGGAGCCGCCTCGTTGTCGATGATCCGCAAGGCTTCCTGGCATAGTTCACCGGCCTTTTTCATGACACCGGAATTATTTCCATATGGCCATTTGAGGAAATCGTCCATATAAATATATGTTTTGAGGGTAACATTGTATGCGGCGATTTTTTTTCG
>JAHELQ010000339.1 GCA_024644125.1 Candidatus Aminicenantota bacterium
GCAAACATAATCGGCTCTGCAATCGAGAGCACGGCTGATTCCGCGGTTGACCGCGCCAGACCACCATAAATCGCCATTGCCCGTCAATAGAATCACGTCTGGGTGATGGAGCGAGATATATTCTGAGGAGCCGTCGCTCGAACCGTCGTCAACTACAATGACGCGGAAATTCGGATAACGGATCTCCTCGACTCCGGCCAGGCACTTCCGGGTATGCGCCAGGCCGTTATGGATGGGAATGACGATAAAAACGAGCGGAGACGGCTCTTCATTTTTGTATGCCACAGCCACACCTTCTATCGGATTATTTTAGAAATTCGGCAAACCTTGTTCCTGAGAGATTGTCGCAGACTTCACTATAGTTTTCGATTGAATCCTGCAAATTTTGAGGGGATATTTTTTTTTTTGCCGGCTTGATGTCGATATTGTTCCTGACGTCCAGGAATGAAAGGATTTGTGAAAGCGTCGATGAAAATTCTGTTGACAGGGTTTCATATTTGATGGTTATAGATTCGGTATTGATGGATTTCACAAGGTGATCCAATTGCAGGTTCTCGTTTTCGATCGCCTCTAATTCTTTTTCAAGTTTGGCGGTAGGGAGCACGATTTTGGAACTGGCAAGTTCTGGGATTTTTTCTGCGATTCTTCGCTGCTCACTATGATATAGTCCGGTTTTTATGGATCTTTGGCGCGAAACGTAGGTTTTTAAAATATTCTTTCGGATTATCTTGATGATTCTCACTTTGCGTTTTTTGAGATAATTCTGGACAAATGTAAGTCGATTTGCTTGATTCGCCATCAGTTTAAATCCTCTGGCCCTAACTTTCTCCAGAGAATAGAAATGATCAAGATAATCGAAAATTTTCTGTTTGTGATTCAACAATTCAGGTCTTTGGGGTTCCCCGGTTTCTAGCAAATGCTGCAAATAGGTGGGGATAATTTTCGGTTTGTAGCGGAGGTGATTGACAAATAATTCGTCCATGTTCAAGATGTCGGGATGCTGGTTCAAACTGGAACATAAAAGGATTGTTCCTGTGCGCTGGATACCCATGACGACAAATTTTACCATTAGTTTCTCCTCCATTTACGGTGACTCAATGTATTGTATTTGCGCCAGATTTTCTTGAGGTTTTCTTTGGTGAATTTGATTAATCCAGCCGTAATTTTACCTGCGCGGTGGCTGTAAAACAACAATGCCTGTGTTCTGATAATTGTCTCGAAACGGTGGAGGATAAATTTCAACGATGCCTGGGTGTACTTCGTTCCCGGTTTGGAATCTAGATAGTCCGGCCGTTTTATGATGGAAAGCGCGCAGTGTTTGTAGGTTTGGAAAAAATGTCGGTCTATTTTCGTTCTGGGATTCGGCAATGATATGCAGTCGTTTTTTTTTCTGAATTCCCTGAATCTAGAATTTTCGGAACGGCTTGTCTGTGAATCGCACAACTCAGCGAAGAGCTTTGAATAATTGTTTGCTTGATGGGATAAAGTGTACCCGGACTCGATCAAGTCTCTGCAGTTTGCGTTCATCTTCTCCCTGAGTCTCCGATCTGATGTAAGTTTGAGGATTCCGGCGGCTAGCGATTGGCTACTCATGTCTTCTGCCACGATTCCGGTGACGCCGGTCGTGATCATGTCCGGCATCCCACCTACCGGGAAACTGACTACCGGAGTTCCGCACGCCATCGATTCCAGCATTGTATTTGGTAAATTGTCTTCCAGTGACGGCAGAAGATAGATATCTGCGGCTGAATAGATTGTCGCCAGTTTTTCGTCAGAGCGCACATAGCCAAAGGATTTGACCGGTAGGTTAAATTCCTTCGGTTGTTTTTGCGCATCACCGAAGGTGAAAATCACTATTTTACCCATGCCGGCCTTTTTTTTGAAGTCTTTATCTCTAAGGCAAATTTCCAAAGCATCTTTGAGTTTAAAGTATCCTTTACGCTTCTCGCTATGGTATTCAGCTCCAAACAGCAAGCATATACTGTCTACTGGAACTTGCAAGTCTTGTTTGGCTTTTGTTTTTTCGATTGGCCGGAAAATTTCGGTTTCAACCGCGTTGGGGATAACCTCCGCCCTACAGCCTTTTAAGACGAGGCTCCTGGAGGCGCAACCGGCAAGCCATTTACTGGGAGTGACAATTGTGACATGTTCATTCCATGATTTTTTCTTGTGTTGAACCACATGGTAGGGAAGTTGATGGTCGTTGATTTTCAATTGCGGACAATCGGCGCAACCAGTTTCGTAGTTTTTGCATCCGGCCGAGTAATGGCAACCGCCGGTATAGGCATTTTCATCGTGCAATGTCCAGACTACCGGTTTTTTCAACTTTAGCAATTCGCCAATCGATTCCACCGATTGAAATTTTGTCACCCAATGAAGATTGATAATATCCGAGTGAATGATTGGTTCTGTTCCCGAAAGGTCGAATCCTGGATATGGGATAGTAAAATAGGTGTTGGACACCTCTGTCCGGTTTTTGTGGAAGGCATATTTCTCTACCACGTTGAAAAAACGGTTTGCGCTGGCTCCATCCGGTTTTAGGGCCTGTACCTCAAACACATTGGGTGCCTGCGATTTTTTTCTGCGCACCGCCATCACGCTTTGATGGCCAATCAATTCCAGGGCATTGTGTAGCCTGAAGGCGGCTCTCGCTGCTCCCCCTTGAATATCTGAGGTGCTGAGGATTGCAATGTTCATGGTTTTCCTTTTTTAATCGCTATGGGATATTTTTTCCCGTACCCTCAGGCTAATAAGCTAAAACATCCAACAAGTTCTCTGTGCACTCGCCAAACGCTTCCTCCACTTTAGGGGAGAAATAGTTTTTCCAATCGCCATGGATACCTTTTCTATAGTGATGGTTCTGATTTTCTTCCCCTTGTTTACGCCCATGAGCCAACCGCTCGAAACTGTGTTGGGACAACATTTTCTCCAGTTTCTCCCGAGGAATATCCAGCTCCAGGTGGCGGAACATCGCTTCGAAATGTGATAGTTGGTCAGGGCCGGTCAGGTCCTCGAAGCGGAAAACCTTCGTTTTTTTGTCGATTGCGGGTACGTATCCCCACGTTCTCATTGCTTTGAAAGAACCATCGTTTTGCAGGCATTGGCAAATAAAGATCATACCGTCTTCCAGAGACACCTGATTCAATTTTTCCCGTATCATTGCGATACCCCCCATTAATGCATGAGAGTAACGTTTGGAAAAGTAATGTGATACCACCAGATCCCTGGGATCCCGTATGATGTAAATCGTCTTGTAACGTTTCGGCTTTGGGAATTTTGAATAATTGAAATAATCCATGTAAATGGGGCTGACGATAGTCCCTTCTGGAAACGGCGCGTCGAAAGTTCGTTTGTCTAAATTACGCGGATCATAGCCGTCTTTCATTTCGGATTCATAATTGTATAATTGAAGCCCTGATGCTTTTTTTACCTGGCTGTCGGCGAATATACTTTTAAGCCATTGGCTGCCGGCTTTGTGAATGGTGATATGAAAAATATTGGATAATTCCCCGTTGGGGTTTTTTTTAAAGAACATATGATAACCTCTTATAAAAAATCCTGGTAAATTTTTTTATATTCTCCAGCAATATTGTGCCATGATAACTCCAATGCCCGTGCTCTGGCGATTTCCGATCGCCGGGCCAGTTCTTTGCGGTCGGATGCCAGGGCTTCGAGGTATTCGGCGAAATGGCGTGGATCATTGTCTTTTACCAAAAACGATGTGTCGCCGGGAAAATAATTTTGAATCGATTCCAGTTGCGTTGAAATTACCGGAAGGCCGCATGCCGCACCTTCCATGAGAAAGGTGTTGGCTGTAGCGTCTTTAAACGGGAGCAATAATGTGTGGCACGTCTGGTAGAGTTTGAGTAATTCCTCGTCGCTTATGTTTTCGTGAAAAAAAATATTGTTCAAGCCTTCTGGTATGGCGAAACGTTTGGAAACGATATGGAATTCAATCGCGGGATTATGTTTCATTATTTCAGCGGTTTTTAAAAGCGAATCGTAATCGCGCATCCATATTCCGCCTGAAAGGCAGCGAAACATCTTCTGGTGTTTGGGTTCATTGCCCGGCACGAAATATTCTGTGTCCACTCCCAGTAGTACTGTCTCGATCCGTTCCCGCGGCATGAAACCCGCGAAATAGTCTGCCTGTGTCGGCGAAACCACCATCACACGATCCACCATGGAGACGATATTTTTGTTGATCAGCTTGTCCAACATTTCGGGAGGTTGATGGAACATGGCGATAATCGCAGGTTTGGAACGTAGAAAACTTTTTTTGCCCTTCCATTGGGGGAGAAACATCAGGCTATGTTCCCCGTCGAAATAGTGCACGATATCGGTTTTGAAGAGAGATATACTTACCCGGGTGAGGGTTTCCGCCACAAAATCGTTGAGTTGGTAAACCGCCACACCATTCTTTTTGATCTTTTTATATATCTTCTTCTTCAGCCATGGAGCCGGAAACCACCGCTCTCCCATCGGTACATTCATGACTCTCGTCTTCAGTGAATCCGAATCGAGGAATTTTTCAATCCGATTGAAGGCGGTATGCTTCCCCCAATGTGGGTAGTATGTTTTTATGATATTGACGTAATTCATTGCTTCGTGTTCTGTTTCATGATTTCCAGTAGGGGGGACAGGTATCGCATGTTGTACTGTTGCGCGTACGCGTAGGCTTCTTTTGCGAGATTTTCCGCGTTTTGAGGAGAAATGTAGAGTTGATGAATATGATGGACAAATTCTTCCGTCGATTTAGCCAGAAGAAACGCTTTTCCCGCCGCATCTTCAAGGCCTGAGGCGCCATGCGGCGTGGTCACAAGTGGCTTGCCGTATCCCATAGCCTCGATGGTTTTGATTTTCAGTCCAGTACCCTCTCTTATTGGATTGACGACCAGATGGGCCGCCGCGTAGTGCTGTTCCACATCGGGCACCTCGCCCAGCAAAACTGTTCCTTGAATGTTGTTGGGAAGATGATGGCAGATTCTGCCTGCGATAAAGAGAGTGACGGAGGGAATCCGTTTCTTGATTTCAGGCAGGATTTGGTTGAGGAAATATCGCATCCCTTCCACGTTGACTGGATTTTCGGAGCCCACATAGAGCAGACGGTACGCTTCATCGCTTTGCCGTGGAATGTGGAGATAGCGGATGACCACTTGATGGCCGATGGTGAGAACGGGTTTGGCGCAAAGACTTTCGTAGAAAATTTTTTCCTTGTCCTGAATCGCCAGAATTACATCCGCGCGGTTCAGGCCTCTAGCTTCTTCCTGTTTGGTGGTGTAAAAAAAGGTGGGTTCCATTCCCAATTTCAAGTAGAGTTTGTGCCGGTTGGAAAACACATCCTGGGCTTCGAGTATTTTCAAACTTCCGGAATTCACGGTTTCCAGAACTTTTGAGTGAAATACATATAGAAGTATCACCGCCACGAATGTATCCGTCTGGGTCAATTGGCGCACATATTCGCCCACTGCCGGCTCATACCAGTCGTCTATCTTGAATGGTGTGACGATTCTTTTTTTGAACAGTTTGAAGATTATTTTTTTACTTAATTCAAAAAAGCGTCCACGCCGTGGAGAACCCTGAGGTTGTTGGTAATCGATTTTGTAAAACTTGTCCCAACAGTGCTTCATCCCCTCTTCGTCGTAGTAGTGCTCCTGTGTGAGGTAGAGGAAGTGGATCTCGTATCCATTATCCTGCAATGTCTTCAATAGGCTGTATAATTTTGCCCGGTTGCCTGCGGTGCGAGGGTGCGTCGGGGTGCCGGACACGGCGAGAATTTTTCGATTGGATTGATTCATGGTTGTAATTATTTTTTATCCAGCGCTTCGCTGATCCAGAGACGTATGTTGGAAATTATGCCGGCGTTTTTCCAATTGGCTCTCCGGCATTCCCGGTAGAATTTTTCTTTGTTTACATTCCAATCGCCGGTTTTGGAATCTGCGTGGATCCTATAGGCTGCCCATCGATCCTCGATGTACTTGAATGTTTCTTTCTTCGAAACGCGGATCAGCCATTCATAATCGAGTGAATAGTGAAATCGTTGGTCCAGGTAACCGTATTGGTCTACCAATTTGCTTTCAAAAAATACGGTTGGTTGCGGGATCGGCCAATTGATCCAGAATTTCATTTTCGCGATTCCCGGGGGAAGCTGGTATGTGTTATATTTCATTTGCTCCAAAAGTGTGCTGTTCTCATCGATAAAATCTATTGCGGCGTGGACCAACGGCGAACGGTTTCCGTCTCTGAGAGCGGATACCGCTTTGCAGAAGGTATTTG
>JAHELQ010000340.1 GCA_024644125.1 Candidatus Aminicenantota bacterium
TTTTTCCCGCTCCTTTTTCAATTCCAAACGAAGAGCATCCAGTTCTTCACGTTCGAATCGTTCCAGATCGACGTCCATACCCATGAGGTAATCCCGCTGTGCGAAGAACATTTGTTGCCGAACTGCGTCTTCCCGTTGTTTTTGTTCCCATTTTTTTGTAAACGATTCGTAGTCTTCCGGTGGGTCGAATTCCCGCATCAGTTCCAGGGAGGTTATCTTTGTCAGGGTTTTGGTGGTTGTGTCGTAAATATAGAGATCTGTTCCGGCTTCATTGTATTTGTTCCATAAAAAAGTGAGATAGCGGTCGTCCGGGGAAAATCGAATGTGTTGCGCGGTTTTCCCTTTAAACGGGACAACCGGATATAGCTCTTCCAGGCTCAACCTGGCCGGATCTAATTTCCCCGGAATTTGTGGGCTGAGTGTGGCGCATGTCATCAGCAATAAAGCAAAAATAATGAATCCTGTATTCCTCATTAAAATTCTCCTGAAAAATTTCTTGAAATTTGTGGTACGCAAACCGGGGGACATTGGTTATGCATTTTATTTTGTCTTCAGCGAAGATGTAAATCTGCCCGGGCGTTTTAAGGTAAAAAAAAGGCATACCGTAGACCGGTATGCCTTGTCTATGAGTGTTTTTCCTAAAGTACCTTTTTTAATTCTTCGGTCAGAAGGGGGACCACTTTGAAAAGATCTCCGACAATACCGTAGTCGGCTTTCTTGAAGATGGGGGCTTCGGCGTCTTTGTTGATGGCGACGATGATCCTGGAGGTTTTCATGCCGACGAAGTGCTGGATGGCGCCGGAAATTCCGCAGGCAATGTAGAGTTTTGGGTTGACCACTTTGCCGGTCTGTCCCACCTGCATGTCGGGGGTGGCGTATTCGGCGTCCACTGCCGCGCGGGATGCTCCCACGCCTGCGTTGAACACAGCCGCCAGTTCTTCGAGGATTTTGAAATTGTCTTTTTCCTTGATGCCGCGACCGCCGGAGACGATAACCTCGGCTTCCACCAGATCAACTTTATTGGCGCCGCTCTTGATGATTTCGATTATTTTCGCCCGTTCGCCGTCCCTGGTCATTTCGACAGCAATCACTTCCGGCTCCGCGCCATCCGCGGCTTCAATGGGGAATACGTTGGGACGAATGGTATACATCCGCAATTCGTCGGTTATTTTTAACGACTGCAACAGTTTACCGGCATATACCGGTTTGGTGACTGTGGCGTTTTTTATGTCGATCGCCACGCAATCGTTCACCAGTGTGGCGTTGACTTTCGCCGCCACGCGGGGGAACAGGTCTTTACCCTGCGCAGTGAAGATTCCGATGAAATCATCGAGTTTGTGCTCTTTAATAATATTGGCGAGGCTGGCGGCATAAAAATCCGGGTGGAAATCGAGATTGTCGCTTTTTACCTGGATGACTTTGGCGCATCCTTTCAAGTCTTCCATATAAGGGGCCGTGTCATTGGTGAAAAGTACCGCGTAGACGTCTTTTTCGCTTTTTCGGGCGATGCTCAACGCCTCTTTATTGGCTTTTTTAATGGTGCCGTTTTTTAATTCGATGTAAATCCCTAAGTTTGCCATTGCTGCCTCCTATAAAACCTTTGCCTCTTCTTTTAGAAGACGGACAAGTTCTTTAACGGTTGTTTCCAGGTCTCCTTCCAGAACTCTGCCCTGGGGCTTTTCCGGTGGAGCGTATAGTTTTTCGACCGTGATTTTAGGAGCGATGTCAGTGATGCCGAGGTCTGCCAGGGTCAATTTTTTAATCGGGATCTTCTTGGCTTTCATCATTCCCATGAGGGAAGGGTAACGGGGTTCGTTCAAGCCTTTGGTCACGCCGACGACGCATGGATTGGCCATCTCGATCTTCTCGCGGGCGCCTTCGTCGATTTCCCGTTCAATGATCACTTTGCCGTCTTCGTGTACAAACGCGATAACGTTTGTGGAAACCGGGATTTCCAGGTTCTCGGCCACATATATATGGGTCAGGTAGGCGTCGTCGTCAATGGCCTGTTTTCCCATAAAAATAACGCCTGTTTCACCTTCTTGCTTAATGGCGTTCGCCAGAGCCAACGCGGCTGTTTTATGATCGATTACATCGTTCACTTCCACGTGGATCGCATTCTCTGCCCCCATCGCCAGACCGCTGCGGAGAGCGCTCTCCACTCTTGCAGGTCCCAATGTGATGACCGTTACCTTTGAACCGGAGATTTTTTCCTTCAGTTTCAATGCCTCCTCGACGGCGAATTCGTCATATGGGCTTAAAATCCATTTGATGTTTTCTTCGTTGATGGACTTGCCTTCCTTTACTGCGAGGACGGCTTCGGTATCAGGTACCTGCTTAATGCATGCGAATATATTCATTGCATCCTCCATTGAAATTTTTATGGTGAGATTATTGATAAAGGTACTTTTATAACTGAATTTCGCCCAAATGTCAAATTTCACAGGTCTGTGAAATTTTGAAGAATGTTTCCAAACAATCATCCCAAAACAAAATACACCCACCCAATAATTTGTTTTTTTAGGTTTTAGGCGCAAGCCGGGGATTCTCTCTGTAGAAGAGGCAAATCCTCGACTCCGAATTACACGAATCTTAGCTTTTCCCGGTTTTTAGCCGGGAGTACGCTCTAGATACCGGTCCTAAAAAATCCAACCCACATGTCCCCTGCGAAAACACCACCGACTGAGCAAGCAGGCAGGCAAGCGTAGTTGCTTGTGTTAGCAATTCTTTCGGAGAAAAGTACTTTTTTCTGGTTACAACCTTTGATAGTAAGTTTTTTTAACATGTTTATCTCCTTTTTCATCTTTTGGACCACGGTGGTCCTATATTTCATTCTAATGTATCGAATACAAAATTGCAAGATCGAATCAACCCCGTTCGTGTGCTCTCGGTTGTTTTTTCTCTTTTATGTGAGATATTGTTTGTGCTATAATGGCGGATGCGAAGAAAAATTGGGATTGTGGTTCAGAGGTATGGTTTGGAAATCAATGGCGGGGCGGAGTATCACGCCCGGTTGATCGCCGAGCATATTGTCCATGATTTTGACGTGGAGGTGTTCACCACCACGGCGCTCGATTATGTGACCTGGGCCCACCATTATTCCGAAGGGAGCGATGATATCAACGGTATTTCCGTCCACCGCTTCAAAGTGGAGAAAAACCGGGATCCCAAAGTCTTCGGCGAGATTCAGGAATATATTTTTAACGATGAGCACTCTCTCGATGACGAGCTGCGCTGGTTGGACGAAGAGGGGCCGACGGTTCCCAATCTGATCGACGAATTGGAACGGCGGGATGATGAATTCGATTATTATATCTTTTTTTCCTATCGTTATTATCATTCGTATCACGGCCTCAAGAAATTCCAGAAAAAAGCGATTCTGGTTCCCACGGCCGAACATGACGACGTGGTTTACCTAAGGTTGTTCAAGGATCTATTTCATCTTCCGGCCGCCATTGTCTACAATTCGCTGGAGGAGAAAGAGATCATCAACCGGGTTTCGCAAAATTTTCATGTGCCCGGGGATATTGTGGGCGTGGGTTCCGAGATTCCAGGCGATCTCGATCCCGACTCGTTCCGGAGAGCATACGGCATCGAAGGCGAGTATTTTGTCTACATTGGCCGTCTGGACGAGAATAAGGGCGTACCCGAGCTTTTACGTCATTACTGTCGCTTACTGGAAGAAACCGATATAAACTGCACATTGGTGTTGATGGGGAAGAGCGTCATCGATATCCCGGAGCATCCCAAAATCCGTTACCTCGGTTTTATGAACGACGAGGATAAATTCAATGGATTGGCGGGTTCACAGTTTCTTGTCATCCCGTCGCAATTCGAGTCGTTGTCGATGGTGGCTCTGGAAGCCTGGGCAATCGGCAAACCGGTGGTGGCCAACGGCAGGACAGAGGTGTTGCAAGGCCAATGCCGGCGCAGCAACGCCGGGTTGTGGTATTCTTGTTATGAAGAGTTCAAGGAGATTTGCCTCTTGTTGGTCGGAAGCGAACGATTGAGGGAAACTCTTGGAGTTAATGGTAAAGAGTTTTTTGAGCGAAATTATTCATGGAAGGTGATCGAGGGCAAATATGCCGGAATTCTGGCGAACCTCGATTGATTAAAACTATTTTTTGTGGTAACACGCTGTCAATGAAATAGTTGACATAGATTATTTAGGATACGCAAAAGGATGTTATTACTCAAAAAAAATATCACTGTTAGTTTGCTATTTGCTTTTACAATATTTATTCTATCGTTTTTTCTCTATCTAAATTTTTCTTACATGGGAGAAACCGATAAGAACATCGAGGAATTGATTTTTAGTAATTTTGTGTTTGTCATCATGACCGCAAATCTCAAGATCCTGGTTCTCTATTTAGTGGTGGGCTTGATGATCGGATCGTTCAGTTTGCTTTTGGGAATTCAGAAAAAACGAAATATTTTCAAGTTTAATATGTTCTTCTGGTTTATTTTCTGGATTCGCGGCATCAAGTTATTCCCTCAGTTATTCAAGGAGCAATTATACAATAAAGGTGAGTCTCTGAAATTTTTTCAGATTTTTATCACGGATTTTGTTCCTTTATTTATGATTTATATTCTTTTCCTTGTAACGATTCTTGTTATCGCGGTCCATAATAAGCGGATTCCGGCATTCTTCATCGTCGCCGGATTGTGTCTGTTATTGATTGCCCGATTCAGTGTGGCTCCTGTGAAAGCGAAGGAGCAAACGAGGCCGAATATCCTGGTATTCGCCACCGATTCCTTGCGGCCGCAGAGTATTTCGTTCAATGGATACCATCGTCCCACGCCGAATATCGATAGCCTGTTTTCCAGAGGGGCGAATTTTTTGAACGCCAAGGCTTCGATCGCCCGGACATTTTCATCCTGGACGAGTGTTCTCACTTCGATATTTCCGCCGGAGCACCATATCCGCCACATGTTCCCGGCGCAAGAACTTCTGGATAAAAAATGGCAATCCATTGTCGGGATTTTGGGTGAGCAAGGTTACGATACGTCTCTGGTTACTGATTTTGCCGGCGATATTTTTTCGCGGATCGATTTTGGGTTCCGGCATTCTATAGCGCCTCATCTAACGCTTCAAAACTTGATCCGTCAACGGAGCCTGGAGATTCATTATTTTTTGATGGGGATTCTCATCAATCCCATCGGACGCGAGATCTTTCCGGAAATGTGGGGGATGCCGTTGTTCATGGATCCCTATTATGTCAACAGAGAGACCAAACGGGCTATCAAAAGGGCTGTCAAGGAGCGGAAACCATTTTTTACCGTTGCATTCAGTTCTAACAACCATTTTCCCTATTCCTCCAAATACCCATATTATAAATTGTATGGAAACAGGAATTATTTCAAGAAACACAAATATTGTAAAGACGATATGATGAAGGTCTATTCGGGAAGCAGTCTCCCGGTCCGCGATATGCAGCAAATTGTGGATTTGTATGACAACGCCACCAGGATGTTTGATGATAATTTGGGCGAAATTCTCTCGTTTTTGAAACGGTCCAATCTTGATAAAAATACGATTGTCGTCATTATGTCGGATCATGGCGAAAGTCTGTACGAAAACGGTTATGGCTCCGGCCATGGCGACCACCTACGGGGGGAATTTTCCAATAACATGACCTTCGGAGTGTATTCTCCATATGAAGATTTTAATGGTTTGAGAGTGGAGAATACTGTCAGGGATGTTGATGTGGCGCCTACGATATTGGATCTGGTGGGAATCGAAAAACCGTCGTCTTTCCGGGGAGAGTCGCTCTTGAGCGTTATGCGGGGACAGCCTTTTTCCGGGCTTCCGGCATATATGGAAACTGGATTGTGGTACTCCATCGCCACTCCTTATATCGACGACCGTATCAGGATTTTATACCCCGGTATCAAAGAGCTTCTCTACATCCAGAAAGACAGCGGCGAAGTGATCATGAAATCCAAATATGAGAACACTATACTGAAATCCAAATACAGGGCCTTACAAATCAATGAGTTTAAATATATTTATATGCCTGGGGACGAAAAATTCCGCGAAGAATATTATATCTGCGAAAAATCGGTCAATCCCGAAGAAATTGATAATCCGGAATTTTTGAACTTCAAACAAAAGATGGTCGATATGTTCGACGGAGCTTTTTTCCTTGACGAAAAAGGCTTCATACGGGAGATCAATACCGGCTCTCAAAATGTCGCCCAACCGGATAAAGGAACCGTCTTGGAGATCGGCGATGACAGAGCTGCCCGCTGATTTCAGTCTTCTTTCTTGT
>JAHELQ010000014.1 GCA_024644125.1 Candidatus Aminicenantota bacterium
GATTACCGTTCCCTCTTTTAGTCCAACCTTTTTTTACAGCGTAATCGATTACGCTGCGGGTTCCAATAAAATTCTTCCCGTTGGCAAAATCCAGTTGGTCGATAGTATAACGATTGGCGATGACAGCCACCTGGTCGTCAGGGACGCGCCTGGCGATCCAGTGCTTTCCCCGGACGATGTGCATGATCCATCCTTCATCCGCATCGGCTATGCAGAGGGTGCGGCCGGGTGAATAATAGCCGAAGGTTTCCACTAGATTCCCGGCCAATTTCACGGCATCCCTGGCAGTTGCGGCACGCTCCGCAACGATTCGCCGCAAGGCGAAACCGATGCCGCCGTTTGTCAATTCACCGGCCTCTTCTTTGGATGGGCAAGAATTACTGGCAATCACGACGCCATGTTCGTTGAAGTAGGAATCGCCAAATTCGGCGTTTGGGATTTGCAACCACAGAAATCCTATTGTATGGAGTACTTGACGGACAGAACCTCCGTTTTTGAGCTTGATCATCTCCATCGCCGGGTGGGCGGATTCGGGGATTTTGTGGACATTGACGAAATAATCTCCCTGGTCGTCTTCATTGTGGGCGATCATTACCGAACCGGTATTCGAAGCCTCTTTGCCTACGATAATGGTAAAGCAGTCATCTCCAGGGAAGATGCTGGCATGCCAGAAAATAATAATTGTCAGGAAAAGTATTGCTTTTTTCATAACAATATAGATATCATAAAAAAAAGGATTTTTCAAAAGAAAATGGCGAATTTTTTTCAAAAGAAAATGATCGCGCAGATCGGCTTATTTGATTTTTTCGGTTCTTAGTGATACTATTTAGCTTTGTTTTTCGAGAAAAAGCGCGCTTAATCTGGCTAGAAAATTTACCTGGATTGAATTTGTAACAATAGAAGGGAATACAAGATGAAAATTCAACTGTTTGTTCCACCACAGGGCTATGTAGCTCAACGTTGGTCCGAGGGGAGCTCGATGCCGCCGCTCGGGATTCTTTTTTTGGCCGCTGTTTTAGAGCAGGAGGGATTCGACGTGATGGTAGTGCCCTCGGATGTGTTGGGAGACTCCTGGCAAGAGGTCGAAAAGCGGATCGTTGATTTCCGACCCGATATCGTCGGAATCACCACCACTACCGAGAATCGCTTCGATAGCTTCCGGCTGGCCGATATCGCCAAGCGTGTGAGCCCCAGCATTCTGACAGTGTTGGGCGGCCCCCATATATCAATGGCCGGCCAGGATACGATCACCCACATAAAGTCTGTGGATGTGCTGGTGTTGGGGGAGGGGGAACGAACCGTCGTCGAAATCGCGAGAACTCTCAGAGAGGGCGGATCTTTGAAGAATGTGGTGGGAATTTATTATCGCGACACCGACGGCAAGATCATTGCCACCGGTAGGCGATCCCGCATCGAAGACCTGGACGATCTACCCCTTCCAGCCCGCCATTTGATTCCAATGGACAAATATAACTTCTTCGTTGAAACCCGGGACGGTAGAAAACGTCGGGCCCAGAATCTGATGACTTCCAGAGGGTGCCCGTTCAATTGTTATTTTTGCGCGACGCCCATCAACTGGGGGCGTAAAATGAGAGGCCACTCACCGCAGCGGGTCATCGACGAAGTGGAACATCTGGTGGACCATTACGGCGCCGAGTTCATCTGGTTTTACGACGACACCCTCAATTACAACGCCCCGCGGCTCCATAAAATCATGGACATGATCATCGAACGCAAGCTCGACATCAAGTTCGCCAACGAATTCCGCATCGATATCGTCGATAAACCTCTTCTGGAAAAGATGCGCGAAGCGGGTCTCGAACGAGGCTATTTCGGCATCGAAGCCGGCGCCCAGAGAGTCCGAAACGAAATTGTACTGAAAAATTTCGAGATCGACAGGGTGTACCAATTTGTCCAGTGGGCCAAAGAGCTGGACTTCATTCCCGGGCCATTTTTCATTTTCTCCCATCACACCGAAACCTGGGACGAAGCGCAGCAAACCATCGCCATTATGGAAAAGGTCATAGATATTCATCCGCAGGCGGACATCTCCACCGCCATCTTACATGTCTACCCCGGCACGCCGGTGGAAAAGATCGCCAAAGAGGAAGGGATCATGCCGAAGAATTTCTCGTGGGCCAAAAAAAGCGATATGAGCCGCGTCCACACTCTTCCGGCGGCCCAGGGTTATGTCCCCCTGTTCAAGCACCGCCTCACCTGGCGACAGATCGCCGAACTCATCATGCGCTTCTCCTCCACCTCCACCGACAAGAAGGTGGTGTCGTGGAAAAAGATCGCCCGGACCCTCAGCTCCCTCACCAGCGCGAAGGAACTCTGGATCAACTTCGTGTTTTTCACAGTCCTCCTTAAAAACCGGATCAAAAAGCGTCTTAACCGCTAATATTCCTGCGAGCAGGCATGCTTGAAATTTGCCGGTAAATCCAGTATAGTTGTCTTTTAATTCCAGCGAGGTAGAGTGATGAAAAAAAGTTGTGTGTTGGTTCTGTTAGTGGCGGTAGGCGTGGTAGTGAATGTTTTTGGGGCCGACAAAAAGTTCGGGTTGGAATTATCCATCGGCTTCGGTTTGAGCAAGCCCTCCGAACTGCATTACAAGGCAAGCGGCGTGGACCAATTCATCCACCAGTATGCGCAACAATTGGGCGCCCAATATCAGTCCGGTGGGCAATTTGTCGAGAACTTGCCGATGATACCGGTATCCGCGACGGCTCTGTACCAATTGGGCGACGATCTCTACCTCAGAGGCGGCCTGGAAGTGACGTTAGGCAGTCAATTCTCCGAAAAGTCCTTCGACATTACCGCCGAAGGATTCGCTGAACAGAATGACTATACTATCGAAAGTAGAACCACGGCCATCATGCCGTTCGTGGGGATCGAGAAGAGGTTCTCGAATTTGGGAGTCTACGCTCTGGTGGGCTTCAGCAATCTGAAATTGAAAACCACCTTTCAACGGGATTTCGCCGAGAGTAGCTACTCAAGCTTCATTGAAGATTACTATGAGGTCTCTGGCTCCGCAGCAAGTTTTGTCGTGGGAGCCAATTACCGATTCCGCGTCGGCAACGCAGGCCATCTAGTGCTCAAGCTGGAATACCTCTATTCAAAAATTTCCGAATTGAGTGGAGAGCGCCGCAGCACAGGTAGTAGTTCTGCCGGTGAAACTGTGCAGGACACCATCGAGGGAATCATCTATACCTTCCGGGTCAATGTATACAATAACGCGTCGTTCTACACCTGGGAGATGTTCGAAAAAGAACCCACATCGAGCTGGGTGTCGGATGTGGCGCCATTGGCCCTGGATCTATCCAGCATCCGCTTTCTGGTGGGTTTCTCCTTTTGAGTTAATTCTTCCCGAGCTAATGTGAAAACGTCAAAAACGCGGCTGTGTGCACCTGACTAAACGGGCTACTCTTACCCGCCTTGTCCACCGCCTGGAGGCGGAAATAAATCCGCGAGCGGAACGGCGACTGCAAAATATTGTAATAGAAGGTGTAATAGGCGTCCGCCAATTCCACCACCCGGTCGAGCGAGTCTTCAGCGAAACCATATTCCAGCACATAATGACTAAAATCGCCGGCGGTGTTATCATCCCACTGGATGGTGATCCGAGACGGCGTTGCCTCGATGATTTCAATCCCAGCGGGCGTTAGCGGCCCCTCCAATCCCTGGAGCGCCTTGAGCCATTCCTCCGCTATCAATTGGTAACCCTTCTCGTTGGGATGTACATAATCGCTCATCAAGCTTTTGTAACCATCCGGATGGTTGGAAAAGATCTCCCAAAAATCCACCACCGGCAAATCCAGCTCTTTTCCCAATGTCCTAATGAAGACAGAGATTTTGCGGCCTCTTTCCAGATCCAACGATCTTACACTGGGATAATAATCGATATCCTTGGGAATCAACGTGGATAATACAGGCTGAATGCCCATGTCTAATGCAAGGTCAACCATCCACTGGAGATCATTGTATACCAATTGCAGATCGTAATCATAAAATCTCGTGTCGTTGGTCCCCTCGTGAAGCAAGAGGTATTTGGCCAAATGATTTTCAAGGACACCCTTGTAGCGCAACGTAGCAATTTTATCAGGTCTATCCCGCAATTTTTCAGGGTAGGCGTGGATTGTTTCGCCGGGATTGCCCTCGTTGATGACATAACTGTCGCCGCCGGGGAAGAGTTGCTCGTTTACCAGCAACTCCAATCGCGGCACATACCCCAAATGGGGTACTAAATCGGCCCAGATCTTGCCGTAGGTGATGCTGTCGCCGAACCCCAGGATAGCCCTGGGATTCAAGGGATAGTCGATGGGAGATTCGCCTGCCTCGCCTTCATGCGGAAGCTGGGCTTCGAATTCATCCCGCTGTTTCATCGGAACTATCGGATGCTTGTGGGGCGCGGTTCTCTGGAACCGCCGCTTGAAGGAGCGGACAACGCCCCGGTCCAACTGCTTGAACGTTAGATGGTCGATGCCCTCGATTTTCTGTTTCCCAAGATCGAAGATCGGCTTATCGAAAGCTTCCCGCTCCAGAACCATTTTTTTGGCCGGATCAAAACTCACCAACTTCGCGCCCTCTTCAATATAGACAACCGTCTCTGCAACGTTTTTTTCCTCTATTAAAATAGGCGAATACGAAGTTTTTTCGGAGCGATCCGTCACCAACACATACAACGACGATCCCCGCATCGCTAAAGTATACACTCTCGCTTCGGGATCAAAGGTCTCGGTGAAAATGACAAATTCCTGCCGCCGCTCGCTGTAGTCAAAACCTTTGAGCACGGTATCGCGGTCTTCCACATCCCACTGGAATTGCAAATAATCGTGAGCGTCATATATTTTTAACCAAAAGTAAGTTTTCTCAAAATGAAAAACTTTACCGTCGGCAGCGATCGTTCCCCTCTCGTATCCGAGCGATTCCGGATCGTCGAAGGCGATATGCGAAGCATTAATCGAGACTGGAATCAGAAATATCGCCGCGATAAAGATGATAATCAGAGCTTTTACATAGTTCACTCGCATTCTCCTCAATACGAATCAAAGGATAAGGAACAATAGTAGCATCCGTGTAGAAATAAGTCAAGACAGGGTTGATTACGGCATTTTGTGGAGCATGAAGCGTTTGAGATATTCTTTGGGGATGCCCATGAAGGTGTCGCGCCAGAGGCGGTCGCAATTCCTGCACGCCGGGTACTCGGTGTAACGCTTGTCGATGAGTGCTTGCCGGAGCTGCCGGATGGGCTCGTCGTTCCAGATCTCCTCGAGGGATTTTTGAGTGACGTTTCCCACCACCTGTTTGGCGAAAAAGTCCTGGGCACAGGGGACGACGTCTCCATTATAGAGTACCAGCAAGGCGTTCCAGAGGAATGTGCAGGGGGCGTAGCTCTTTTTGGCGAAATCGGTCTTCAGGTGGCCGGCCCAATTGTGCGGCTGTTTTACCACCAACTCGTCCAAACCCAGGGCATTGAATTCCTCGATGAACTTCTGCCGGTTCTCGTTTTGAACCTGGCTTTCGTTCAACTGGATGACCTCGATGGCCACGAACGGAATTTTCGAGTCCGCCTCGCGCCGTATGCGCAGCAGATTTTTTATATTTTCCACCGTGAGGTCGAAATCGGCTCCTTTGCGAATATTTTCGTAATCCTCTTTGACAAAGCCGTCAAACGAGAAGGAGATCCTCGTGAGTCCGGCCTCGACAAGGCCTCGCGATACTTCTTGCGTGAGTAACGTGCCGTTGGTGTGAAGATTGGTTCGGGGAATTTTTTTTGCCGCGTAGGCGATCATGTTTACCGCTTCCGGATGCAGCAACGATTCGCCACGGTGATGGAGGCTCATATCGAAAATAAATTCCGCCGCCTCGTCCACGGTTTTTTTAAACACATCCCAGGACATCAGGCCCTTCGCCGATTCGTCCATATCTTTGTTGGGGCACATCACGCAGCGAAGATTGCATCGGGCGGACAATTCCACCCACATCCTCGTCGGCATCGCCGTGGCCATGACTTTACGCCCCCGGTAATTCCTGTATATTCCAAATAATCTCTTATAATATCCGAATGCTTTAAACATGGTCACCCATTATAACACAAGCCCCAAACGCGGTAAAGTTCGAGCGGCATCCTGCCTGAAGACCGGGCTCGTGATTGACATTAGACAACATTTTTATTATACTGCTTTATTCATCATAAATTGATGGGCAAGTGAAGAATCCCGGAGGAAAGAATGAAGAAAGAAAATGTCAGAGAATTTTACGATGTGGTATGGACTGAATACGTACCAGAATTTGAAGCCAGTAAACAGCACCTGGAATTATTCTTTGATGAAGATGAAATAAAGGGACAAAATATTCTGGACTGCGGTTGCGGAACCGGAATTTTTACCAATATTATGGGCACCATGGGAGCGGGAAAGGTTACCGGATTGGATATTTCTCCCGGCAGCCTATCGACCGGCCGTTCCTTGAAAGAAAAATTCCACCTGGACAATGTGGATTTCCAGGAAGGCGATATGCTGCAGTTGCCGTTTGGCGATGGAGCGTTCGATATCGTCTGGGCATGGGGCAGCGCGCACCACACCGAGAACCCGATGCAAGCGATGAGCGAGATCGACCGCGTGCTCAGAAAAGGCGGCAAATTGTTGCTGGCCCTCTACAAACGTACCAGACTGACCTGGGTGCATGAAGTCATCCGCAAGACCTTGATTAAAACCCCAAAGTCCTGGTGGGTGCCGCTATCGAAGATTATGGCCTTCCTGCTGTGGCCGTTGGTGAAATTCAGGGAGATTTTCAGAAAGAAAGCCAGAACCGGCGAAAAGCTCGAGGAACTGATTCTCGATTGGTACTTCGTTCCCATCCGCTTCTACTACACTCCGGCTGAAATCAAGACCTTCCTGGAAGGCAAAGGTTATGAGATCAAGAAGTTCCACCCCGGATCAGGCCGCTTCGAAAGCGCCTCCAATTTTATCTATAAAGCGTACAAAAAAAGCGAATAGCGCGATAAACGTGCCGGCTAGAGCCGGCGCTCTTTTTCCCGGCGGAAGTGATTCTGTATATCGTTGCACAATTTATAGGTCAACATTTTAGAACCGAACACCGAAAGATGCGAAATTCTCTTGCCCCAATCTCCGTCCACAAACAGATGGGGATTGTCCAATTCAAACGCCGCCGGCGTATTGTAATTGAGATAGACCACATTCATGTATTGGGAGGCCAGTTTCTGGATGTCGTCAACCAGTTTCCGATGTTGGTGATTGGTTTGGTAGACCTTATGATAATCGGGAATTCCCACCAAAAACACTTTTACTCTGTCCCGGCGTAACGTATTCAGTAATTTTTCGAAGAATCGCCCCTCCTTGCCGGGGAAGGGAGTATAGGGGGATTTGGGCCAATTTTGGGGCGGAGGCGAAGTATGGTTCGGCACGCTGCCATAGAGGCCGGTGTATTTAGAAATGCCTGCGGGTAGGATGTTTTTGTTGGTCTTATTCTCGAACCGGACTGCCAACCGGTCGATGGCGTCTACGAAAAACTGGTCCAGCGATGCTTTGGTGCGGTAAAGGAGTGAGACGCGGCTCAAGAGTTTCGAATTCGGATTCTTCGCTTTTCGATATTCGATGCGACGTTCGCCGGCGTTGCCGTCTCCCTTGAGTTCTTGCAATTGGCGCGGATTGGAATCTTTTGAAAAGAGGAAATAATCGATGCCCAGGATCACGACCTTTGGCGTCCCGTACTTTTTTTTGAATTGTTGGTAAAACAGGTAATTGTATTGCGGGTACCGGCCGGGACTCGCCGCGTTGAAGGCGCGGTAGCCGAGTTTCTCGAACAAATAGATGGGATGGATACCCTCTTTGGTGCGGGAGGTCCCCATGATCAGCGTGTTGAAATAATCTTTTTGAACGGCATTTGTCTTGCCGTACCAATCTTTGCCCACCTGGCCGGAAGAATAAAATCCGAACGCCGCTTCGCGCAGCGCGAAAAAAAGCCCGCGATCCAACAGGAAGAAGAGAAGAGTCGCTAGAAGGGCGGTTCGAACCACTCTCGCTGTGTTTGATCTAGAACTGAAAATAGATGAATTCATTGCTGCTATCCACAGAAAAAACAATCGTCAGGCAGATGAACAGGATCAATGCCGCCAGACGGGCCACAGCGGGTATACGCTGAATGAACGTGAACTTTTGCCGGTTGAAGAGAACGATCTCCAGGGCAACGAATACCGCCAAGAAGAGAAAGGTGTAAATCAAATGGACTAACCCGGTCCCGGACAAGCCAAAATGGATGTTGCGGATGTAGACCAGGGCCGATTGGAACGACGGCGCACGGAAAAAGATCCAGGCGAAGCTGACCAGATGGAAGGTGATGATACCCTGCGCGAACGAATAGAGCTTCGGCTTCCTGCTGATTCCCGTCTTCCGCGCCAACCGCTTGCGGGATTTTTTGGTGAAGTGGGCAAACACAAGATAGAAGCCGTGAATCAATCCCCACACCACAAACGTCCAATTGGCGCCGTGCCATAGACCGCCCAGGAACATGGTGACGCTCATACCGCCGGCATAAGCCCATTTTTCTATCTTTACCTTCAAAATGGTTTCTTTTTTGGTGAGTCTCAACATTGCGTAGGATATGGGAAGGAACAGGTAGTCGCGGAGCCAGGTGGATAGGGAAATGTGCCAGCGGTTCCAGAATTGACTCAACGTGCGGCTAAAATAAGGGAAATTGAAATTATCCATGGATTTGAAGCCCAAAATACGCGCCAGGCCGATGGCGATGTCCGAATAACCGGAGAAGTCGCAGTAGATTTGAAAAGCGTAAAAGTAGACGCCGAAAAGTACATTAATTCCATTGTATTGAGCCGGATCCCGGAAGACTTGATCGACAAACAATGCCATCCGATCGGCGATGACGATCTTCTTGAACAATCCCCAGACTACCAGGCGAAAGCCGCTTCCGACGCGGTCCCAATCCAGAACCACTTTTTTTTTGAGCTCCGGGATGAAGGTGATGGCGCGGTCGATGGGGCCTGCCAATAGTTGGGGGAAAAAAGCGACATACAATGCGAAATAACCTGCGTGCCGCTCGGCGGGTAATCGTTGCAGATAGACATCCGCCAGATAGCCGACCAGTTTGAAGGTGTAGAACGAGATGCCGATGGGCAGGATCAGTTGCAGCGGTTTTAGCTCTCCACCGGAAAACCAGCCGGCGAAGGTTTCTCTGAACAGGTTGATATATTTGAAAATGAAGAGCAGGCTCAGGGAAGCGATGATGCCCGCGATGAATATCCCTCTCCTGGCCGAACGCCCCTTCGCCCGTTCCAGCAGCGCCGCAGCGGTGAATACAATGATGGTGGGGATAGCAAGGAAGATGGGATAGGTGATATCGAAGCATCCGTAGAAGACATAGCTCGCAGCCAGTAACGGGATCCAGCGGAACCGGTGGGGAGTGAGGTAAAATATCGCGCTTACCAGCAGGAAAAAATACAGGAATGTTACCGAATTAAAAAACATCCCCTATTATATCAAACTTGAACGCATTCTGCATTGAATTTTATCAGCGAGTTTTCTCTTGTTGAGAGGAGAGATGGGAGAGATGGGGACAGGCGAAGCAGAATTCGGAATTCTCTTCTCGATCCGCAAGTTGCAGGCCTGATTCAACGAAGCCGGGGATCTAGCTTCTGATTCATTTCTTGGGCATCAGGAGTGAGAACGAAGGATCGCTAGCATCGAAGATTCGATAGCAGCATCCGCCGCCTGGTTGAAAGACATATAATCAACCTGTCCCCTCGATTGCCCCTTAAGCTGAAAAGAACATCAAACCTATGAAGAATTTTCTTTTTTTAGGTTTGGCGGGAGGAAATTGACAACAGGGAGGGAATGTAATATATTTGGTTATGTTAGAAATTCGAGAACAATTCGGTACGTTTCGTAGCGAAGAGAAGAGGATAACATATTGAAGACGTTAATCATTGTACCAGCATATAACGAAGAAGGAAACATCGAGAATGTGATAGCGCGCATTCGGCGGGCTTCGTCCGAATACGATATCGTGGTGATCAACGACTGTTCAAAAGACCGGACAAAGGAGAAAGCGGAAGCATGTGGCGTTCCGGTGGTTTCGTTGCCTGTTAATTTGGGAATCGGCGGAGCGGTGCAGACTGGGTTCCTGTACGCCTATTATAACCAATATGATGTGGCGTTGCAATTGGATGGCGACGGCCAGCACAATCCCGAATATGTGAAGGAATTGATCGCTCCCATCGAAAAAGGGGAAGCGGATGTAGTGATCGGCTCCCGTTTCATTCAGCGGAAAGGGTTTCAGAGCCACTGGTTGCGGCGAGTGGGGATTCGGACGTTTCAGGTGTTGAATAATTTGTTGTTGAAGCAGAATATCACCGACAGCACATCCGGATTCCGGGCATATAACGCAGCGGCCATTCGCTTGTTGCAGCGGTTGTATCCCAGCGATTTTCCCGAACCCGAGGCTTTGTTCATTCTAAAGAGATGCGGCTTCCATATTGTTGAAATTCCGGTTGAAATGAATAGCCGTGAGGCTGGAATCTCATCCATCTCCGGCTTCAAATCCCTCTATTATATGATCAAGGTGACCACCTCGATTATTATCGAATTTATGAGAGGCAAAAATGGATAATATCCAGATACTGTTGATCGCTTTCAGCATCGCGTTTATCGTCATTATTTTTGAATTGACCAGGAAGCGGAAAATCCGCGAAAACTACTCGCTTATATGGTTTTTGATCGGATTCGTCATGCTGTTGTTCTCTGTGTTCCGCGGCTTGTTGGATGTGATCGCCTCGTTCCTGGGAATTTACTACGCGCCGTCCTTGATCATCACCATCACGTTTTTGCTGGTATTGGGGCTGGGGATCCATTTCACCCTGGTGGTATCCAATTTGACCGAAAGCAATAAAAAAGCGATTCAGGAGATCGGGCTTCTAAAGAACAAACTTTCGGAGCTCGAAGCCGGGTTCGCAAGCCGGGATGATGGAGATTGCCGATGAGGGAAAAACAATTCGCCTTCACTCTGGATCTGGAGGCCGCGGTAAGCGGCGTGCTGGAGCGGGAATACACTCTGTTTGAAGCGCCTGATACAATCCGCCGTTTGTTGGATTTACTGAAGGAGGAACAGGTAAAGCCGACGATCTTTGTGGTGGGGGAGATATTTGAACGGTATCCCGGGATTATCCGCCTCTTCCAGGAATATGAGTGCGAGTTTCACTGTCACAGTTATTCCCACGATCCCGCCTGCCCCGACTCTGAGGAGGAAATCTCGAAGGTGAAGGAGTTGTATGCCGGGTATTTCAACGAAGAACCGCTAGGTTACCGGGCGCCGCAGGGTAAGATCAGCGAAGCCGGCATCGAGGCGTTGACAAAACATGGTTATGGATTCGATTCATCGGTGGTTCCGTCGTATTATCCAAATCCATTCAAATATCTGTTCAAGAATCGTCATATTCACTGGCACAAGGGATTCAATTTGGTGGAGATTCCATTGACCTCCATCTCTCCCTTCCGTTTGACCCTTTCCATCTCGTACATCAAATTATTGGGGTACGGTGTGTACCGGTGGCTATTGAAGTTGTTCCGGGTGCCGCGGACGATCGTGTTTTGTTCGCATTTGCATGATTTTTTTCTCAGCGATGAAGAGATGCAAAAGCTCCCGCCTTTCTGGAAAATGATCTATAGCCGCAACCGCGGTCGCGGGCTGGAATTGTTGCGCCGGATTATCGTCGAGTTCAAACAACGGGACTACGAATTCGTGTCGATGTCCGAGATATATCGGGGCTTTACCGAAGACTCGAAGGAGGCTCGGGGGTGAAGGTCTTTATCACCGGCGTCAATGGATTTATCGGCTCCTTCCTGGCGGAATATTTACACGCCAACGGGATCATCGTTTCCGGTTGCTCCCGTTCGCAGTATGTGAAGCCGGAGATCGCAGTTTTTGTCGAGAATTATTATTCGGCGCGATTGGCCGAGGAATTCTCGCCTGAGATGTTTAGCGGCGCGGATGCGTTGGTGCATTGCGCCCATTCGTTTGAAGGGGATGATAACGTGCGGCGCAATGTCGTTGGCGCCGAAGCCTGGTTCGTCGCGGCACGGGAAGCTGGAGTAGCCGCTCAGATTTTTTTGACCTCTTATTCGGCGAAACCCGGCAGTGGTTCCGAGTATGCGGAAATCAAGTATCAGTTGGAACGATTTTTCGTCGCCCAGCGGCAACCGGTCATCCGTCCAGGATTGGTGTTGGGGGGCGGAGGTCTCTTCGGCCGGATGATGAAGATGATCAAGAGTTTACCCTTCATGCCGTTATTGGACGGAGGCAAGTATTTGGTGCCGATCATTTCGATCCAGACTCTGGCGGAGGCGACGCTTCAGGTATTACGGCATCCGAAGCCGGAGATATACAATCTGTTCCAGCGAAAGCAGGTGCAGTTGGTGGATATGCTGCGGGAAATCAAGAAAAGCTTGAATACGGTTTGCCTTTTTGTCCCGGTTCCGTCGGTTTTGCCCCTGGCGGCGCTAAAGACCATCGAGTTTCTCCACATCCCATTCCCGGTCAAAAGCGCCAGCATCACTGCGTTGAAAGAGAACCAGGCTCTCGATCTATCCTCGTCGCTACCGGATTTGCAGATCGAAGATTTATCTCTTCGAGAGATGGTTCGGTTGGCGGTTGGCCGGTAGAAATATTTTTTTCATTATTTTTTATAAATTCAAAACACTTTTTCATTGTTCCGTACAATCAATATTGAAGGCACAGTAAGGCCCAATTTCAAATGAAATTGTTTCCGATGTGGTTTGAGTGGGTAGTCCTGTTAGTCCAGAAATTTCTGTACCCAGACGATATCGAACTCTTCTCCGAGTTTTGTGCCCATTTTTTTTAGGCGGCCGCATTCCTCGAAGCCATGCTTTTTATGGAAGTTGAGGCTTTGCTCGTTCTTTGACGAAATGTGGGCGACCAGGTTGTAAATTCCGTTATCGCCTGCATATTCGATGAGTTTGTCGAGGAGTTTTGTCCCCAGGCCGAGGCCGGTGTATTGGGGAAGCAGGAAATATGTGAGGGTTGCGGTGTGGCAGAAGTTTTCGAATAAGTTGTATGGACGGAGGAAACCAAATCCCACCACGTTGTCGCCAACCTCCTGGACATAAAGCACGCTGGCTTCTTTTACAAAGGAATCGACTACTCTTCGATCGAATTCTTTTTCGGCGTACGCGGCAAAAGAATTCGAGACATGGTAGTTGAACACATTGAGTATCGACTCGGTATCGCGCTCTTCCGCCAACCGGATACGGTCGTTCATGTTATCTCCTGTTTATTATAAATAACCAAGGGTTTTGAGACTCTTTTCCTCTTCGGCGGAGAGTTTATCCTCGCCTTCGCCTGTCTTTCCTTTGTTTAGATAACCGTGGGTTTGGAAATATTTTGTGTACTTTTTGTCCAGGCTCAGGGCCAAACCGGTGTTCTGGGAATATATGTTGGTGGTTTGGAAGGGATCCGATTCCAATTCATAAAGATGGTTGGCTGCGATACCCAATCCTTTGGTCATGATGGGGAGGATCTTGATGTAATGATGATTGTTCTCCACGACGGCATATGAGCCGATCTGTCCCATCATGTATAAGGGGCGGCTTTTGACCGGTTGCAATAGATCCATGCCCTGGACCGGATAGGGAGTTTTGAGATCCAGGCGTTTCAGCAATGTGGGATAAATATCCATATTGCTGACGGGTGTCTTTATTTGCCGCGGTTTCATGCCCGGGATGTACAAGATGAGAGGAATCCTGGATGCGGCAGCGAATGTCAACGGGCCGTGATTGAAAAAGAAGTTTCTCTCGCCAAGATCCTCGCCGTGATCGCCGACGAAGATGAGGATGGTGTTTTTGTCATATCCCTTCTGGAAGAAGCGGTCGATAATCCTGCCCACTTCGGAGTCGAGATATTTTACGGCCCCGTCGTATAACGAAATATAATGGCCTTCGCTGTATATCTTCTTCTGGTTGATTGTACGGCGCATGCCCGCGATGATTTTGGGCTTCACTTTGCTGAAGTCCCTACCGTCCGGTCTGCTTTCGATGTATTCTTGCGGGGGGACGTAGGGACTATGTGTCTCGATGTAGTTTGCCCACAGGAAGAAGGGCTCGTCGTGCTTCTTGTCCAGGAAGGCGAGAATCTTATCAGTGATGAACGGAGTGGATTGCTCTTTTTCCTGGATTTCGTTCCACACCTGGACATATTCGTCGAATCCCTGGTGGAAAAGGAATTTTTTGGAGAGGTTCGCGTTGTCCACTACGGCGTAATTATAGTATCCTTGCATTTTTAACGCTTCCGCCAGGGTGACATATTTCTCTTTGAGGAAACCGCGGTTGGGTTTGGTTTTGTGAATAAAAGGATGAAGCCCTGTCATCATGGATGCGAAGGATGCGGAGGTTTTGGGAATGGGGCAATAAGGGTATTTGTAGAAAAGAGATTTGGAAGCCAATTTGTCGATATTGGGAGAGGTTTGGTACTGGTAGCCATAGGTATGCAAGTGGTCCGCCCGCAATGTATCGGCGGCGATAATGATTATATTGAATTTTTCTATTGTTTTCTCCGGTTTACCGGAACACCCGGCGAAACCCAATAGGATGGCGATTATCGAAATAAGCGTTAAAATTTTCTTGTTCATTTAAAAATTATATCACCGCTTTACCGATGCAGTCAAATTTGTTATGAAACTAAAACCGCTTAACGGTTGACTTTATAACAGGCTCCAGGTAAAATACAACAGCTATGCGCAAGCGATTTGCGTTTTGCGCAAGAGAGGAGGACGGATGAATGCGACCAGCGATTACTGAAATGCGCAAGGATATTTTACGTATTATTGAAGAATCGGATGTGCCGGTCACTGTGAAGACGATCCGGGAGAAACTGAATGTATCGCCGGATAACTCCACGATTTATCGCGCCCTTCGTTATTTTCAGGAGCAACGTCTCATCAAGAGTCTGATCTTTTCTGACAATGTACAATATTTTTTGTCCGCCGGAAGGGCTCATAGCCATTTTGTCTTATGCAACCGGTGCCGTAGGTTGGATGCTTTCGACATTTGCGCGGCCCATCACTTGCAGGATAAAGTAGAAAAACAGATGGGTTACGAGATCACCGACCACTTTTTTTATTTTATAGGCGTATGTAAACGTTGTCGTACTCATGGAGGTATTGGATGAAGCGGATAGCGTTGATAGTGTTCTTGAGCTTGATGTTCGGATGCGGGGATCGGGCGGTTGAAGAACCGATAGATGGATCTAAAAATGTTGTGGCGGTCAGTGTGTCGCCGCAGAAATATTTTCTCCAAAAGATTGCGGGGGACAGGTATGATATTCATGTCATGATCCCTCCCGGCTACAGTCCGGCTACATTTTCGCCGACTCCGAGGCAGGTGCAAGAGTTGGACCGGGCCAGGGTCTATTTCAGGATTGGGCACATCGGATTCGAATCCGCCTGGATGGGGAAGATCGCGGAGCTTCATCCCAACCTCGCCATAGTCGATACATCCGCCGGCGTTTCCTTAATCAAGGCAAATCATTCCCATCGGCATGATGAAGCGGAAGATGAAGATGATGCCCATGCTGGTGTAGAAGGCGTGGATCCTCACATCTGGCTATCGCCTGCGGCGGTGAAGATCCAGGCGGCAAACATCCTGGCGGCTCTAATTGATCTGGATCCCGAGCATCGGGAAACCTTCTCGAAAAACTACGGCCAATTTGTCCAGGAGATAGAGCAATTGGATGTGGATATTCGCACGATTCTGCGGGGTATCGAGAACCGGAAATTTCTGGTCTTTCATCCGGCCTGGTCCTATTTTGCCAGAGATTTCGCGCTGGAACAACATCCCATCGAATTTGAAGGCAAGGAGCCCAATCCCTCCGGACTCAAAGATATTGTTCGCTGGGCCAAATCGGAAAACGTCCGGGTGATATTTGTCCAGCGGCAATTCGATACCAACAGCGCCCGCGCCATTGCGGAAGAGTTGGATGGCGAGGTCGTGGCGATCGATCCTCTGGCGGAAGATTGGCCGGCCAATATGCGATCCATCGCCTTGACATTAAAAAAACATTTGGCGCCGGAGATCCTATAGAGGGGATGATGGGCCAAAAAAAAATCCTGCAACTTACAGGCGTCACCACCGGTTATGGAGATAAAACTGTTTTGAACGGGGTCAATCTGACTGTGTTTGAAACGGATTTCATTGGAATCATCGGGGCCAATGGTAGCGGAAAGACAACGCTTCTCAAGGTGATAATGGGGCTGTTGAAACCCTGGAAAGGTCAGGTGGAATATTTTTTGGGAGCTGACGGAAAACCAGGTTCCCATATTGGTTATTTGCCGCAAATCACCCATTTTGACACAAAATTCCCCATCACTGTAGAGGAGGTCGTTTTGTCGGGCCTACTGGGGAAGCGGGGGATTTTCAAACGGTTTTCCGGACGCGATCGCCGGCTCTCGGATGAGATACTGGAAAAAATGGGCGTACTGGATTACAAGCACGCGCCAGTGGGGGAGTTATCCGGAGGCCAAATGCAACGGGTATTCCTGGCCCGCGCGTTGGTGTCCTCGCCGAAATTGTTGATTCTTGACGAACCGGACTCGTTTGTGGATAAACGGTTTGAGACAGGACTCTACGAGATTCTCAAAGATCTGAACGAACAGGTGGCAATGCTTTTGGTATCGCATGATATTGGAATGATCGCCTCTTATGTCAAAACCATCGCTTGTGTAACCAACCGGCTTCATTACCATGATTCCAATGAAATCACGCAGGAATTGTTGGACAGTTATGGTTGTCCCCTGGAGTTGATTACCCATGGCCGTGTTCCGCACAGGGTGTTGAAGGTTCATGGCGATTCCCGGGAGATTGGTGTGACCGGCGGAGGGAAATGACGATGTTGGAACTGCTATCGTATAAATTTTTCGTGCATGCCGTGTTCGCAGCTTTGTTGACCAGTGTTACGTGCGGTATTGTCGGGACCTATATTGTCAGCAAGCGGATCGTTTTCATCAGCGGCGGTATCAGTCACGCATCATTCGGCGGTGTCGGCATCGGTTATTTCCTGGGGATCAATCCGATAATAGGTGCCGCGGTATTTTCGGTGTTGTCGGCTCTGGGCCTGCAAGCGCTTTCGCACAACACGGAGATCCGGGAAGATTCGCTTATCGGGATGACGTGGTCGTTCGGAATGGCGTTGGGGATCATTTTCGTGTATCTGACTCCCGGATACGCCGCCAACCTTATGAGCTATCTCTTCGGAAACATTCTAACTGTGACGACCTTTGACCTCTGGCTTATGGTCGGTTTGGGAATGCTGGTAGTGGTGATTTTTTCCTTGATGTTCAAGGAAATTCTGTTTGTGGCGTTTGATTCGGAATTCGCCAGAGCGCAGGGGATTTCTGTAAATCTTATAAACTACACCCTTTCGGCGTTGGTGGCACTCACGATCGTCATCAACATCCGGGTAGTGGGAATAATACTGGTTTTGTCGCTCTTGACAATTCCGCAGGCGACGGCGAACTTGTTTACCAAACGTTTCAGGATAATGATCTTCTATTCCATCGGATTTGGATTGATCGCTTCGGTGGCCGGACTGTTCATTTCCTATTATTTGAACATACCGTCCGGGGCCGCTATTATTTTTGTCGCCATCATTGTGTTCGCCGTTTTTAAAATCGCCCGCGGTATTCTTGCCAAATTGAAGAAAAAAAGACCGTGACGCTCTCAGACCGTCTGGTCTTCTATCTCTGCGTCTACGGCCTGCCGCCTGACCGAATCGATACCTTTCTTGCAGTTCTGCTTTGTGGTGTATCCCTCGCCTGATGTGGCAATTGTCTCGTTATTGGACGCTTTCAATCTCCAACGGAATTCGCCCTTCGCATCCTTGTAAATTTGAAATTTTCCCATTACTTTCTCCTTTAATGTCTCGCTCTATATTCAAAATGTTGCCAGGGCGACCACGGAGTGTATTGGCCGGAATTGCTGAATCCCCTCACTCTCCAACGGCCACTCCGGTCGGCTGTGAAGTTGAAATTGTAGAAATTGTTGGGAGTTGTGTCTTCCAGCAAGTAAGATTCTCCCCTGATTTCGGACCGCCATTTATGTGATTGTGCGTGCAGGATGTCTACCTGGATTTCATAATTGCGGAACTGGGGATTTGTGCTGTGCAGCCATTTGAAGGTCATGTTGCGGGGAAAGTTCATCAATATTTCGTTGTTGACCGGTGCTACGGGGACAGGATATATTTTCGGCGTTTTTCCATTTATGGGCTGGTTTTGGAAATCTGTTGCGGCAAAGTGTCCATAGCGCCATTTGGATTCGTAGATCACACGGTTCATATATTCTGTGGTGACTTTCCAGCGGAAAGATTTCTCTTTGCGGTAGGTGTATGAAATGGAATTGACCTGAAGATTCTCTTTTTTAGTTTCACTCAGCCAATTCCCATTATCGAGGTATTCCATGTAAAAAGTGAATATCTTGACAGTTCCGGGCCGCTCCCATTGAAAATTGATCTGAACGGGAACTTTGTCAAATTTCCAATTGTCTTCCGGCGCAGTCAGTGTGATTTCATTGCCTAAGGTGGTTTTTTTAACCGTTAGGGCTTGTTTGCTGATTTGTCCGAATACTGTTAACGACAACATGAGCAATGTACCGACTAAAATTGTTCTTTTCATCTTTATCTCCTCCAATAGTATTTAATAGTTTCTGTCGCCAATGGATCTCACATTATTTTTGAATTTTTCTTGCGCTCCACCGGGAGTGCCGCTGCCGCTCGCTGTTTGGCGGACGCTTTCATTCCCCTGTGAATCCACGGATGTGACAGTATATTCATAACGGCCGCCGTCATTGGCATTTAATCCTCTATCCATATAGTTGAATGTGTCGGCGGGGACGGTTGACAATAGTTCGTAAAATGTCGATCCAGAGTGCCTGCGGTAAATGTTGTATCTGCTGACATTGATGCCATATTGCTCGTTGAGGGGATTTTTCTCCCAGGTAACGTCGTAGAGGTATTCGCGGAAGAAGAGGTTGCGGTTCTCCTCGAATGCGCTCTGGATGTTGTTGGGGGCGTATACCCGGAGAACTTCGAGGCTTTTGCTGACAACAGAGTTGATTCCGGCATTATCGATTACTTCCAGCATGACCGTGTAATCTCCGTCTTCGTCGTATGTGTGGGCAGTGGTTTTGCCTTTTCCTGTCGTGTCGTCGCCGAAATCCCAGGAATACAATACGATGGAGCCGTCGGGATCGCGCGACGCGGAGGCGTCGAATTGGACGGTCAATGGCGCGACGCCCCGTTCCGGTGTCATTGAAAAAGAGGCCACCGGAGGGTCGGATACAAGAATCGTGGTCTGGGCGATGCTCATCAAGCCGTCGTTGTCTTTCAGTTTTAATGTAGCGATATAGGCGCCTTTCTTAGCGTAGGTGTGGTTTACCTGGATGCCGGTACCGCTGGTGCCGTCGCCGAAGTTCCATTCGAAGCTGACGATGATTCCATCGGGATCATAACTGCCTCCTGCTTTGAACAGGACTTTGAGCGGCGGTTTTCCGAATTCCGGGGTGGCGGTGAATAGTGCGACCGGAGCATCGGCCGAGCCGCCTTCGCCGGCGATACCTTTTATATAATAGACATCGCCGGTCTCAGTCTCATCGTTCAACTCAAACCAAACCACATGGACATTCCCTTTGTTGTCCGGTTTGATTACCGGCGTTTTGCAATAGGTACCGTTGGAAATTTTGATCGGTTCCGCCCAAATTCCGGTGCTAGTGGCGCTTCCATAGTAGATGTTGTCCTTGCCTGAGTCAGTCTGTCTCCATACGCCGTGCAGAATATCGTTATCATCCACCGAGATGTAGACGAAATTGCGGGGGTGCGGGCCGTTGGATACGACGCGCCAATCGCTCCATTCGCCGTCGATGCGATTCATGTAGTAGACGTTTCTCAATAGGCTCGAGAAGAGGATATGCACATTGCCCTTCGAATCGGCGCAAATACCGGGCCAATATCCCTGGATCTTCGGATTGACGTGGATCGGAGTACTCCAATTCCCGTTGGTGGTCTGGGAGAAATAAAGATTCCAATCCCGTTCGTGGCCGTCCATCCATAAGGCGTATTGGTTCGTTCCCCGGACAAAAAAATTGGAATGGATGGAAATGGTTCCGACGGAGCGCGACACGTCCAGGGGGCCAAGCCAGGTACCATTCTTCCAGCGGTGGTAGATCTCGTTGTCGCCACGCGCTTCACCGCGGTCGTGGGTCCAGATGATGTGAGGCACGTCGCGATTGTCCACTCCGATGCGGGGCCAGGTGGAATTGTAGGCGCTGGCATAGATCTTTTGCATGGCGGACCATCTCCCACCACTGTAGTAGGCGTAGAATATATCGCGGTTTGTGCGGGCGGTCCCCTCCATCCACGTCATATGGATGCGGCCCTGGGAGTCTTTCGCCAACTGCGGCCATTGGGAATTCATTGTGGTGTCGTAGATCCTCGTCTTCGGACCCCAATACCCATTGGCGAACACACGGTAGTAGAGATTGTAGAAAGTCTCTTTTTCATCCCAAACAACCAGTACCTTGTCGTCGTCAAACGGCATGACGAAAGCATATTCACTGAGCCGCGACGGAGAATTCGACAAATTTACGGCGTTGGATGAAAAACCAATGACGGAATCCGATAAAAAAAGGAATAATCCCCATATGATTGCACATGTACTTGTTCTCATAGTCACAATATACCCGCATACAAGGGGTTTGTCAACAAAAATTAGCGTTTAGAGGTAACCGAGGGAGCGCAGCGTGTCGTTTAGCTCTTTGAAATTCCCCTTTTTGCCCTCTTTAAGCGTGATGGCATTGAGTATTTTTTCGAATTCTTTTTCTTTTTTACGGTTTCTCAGGCGAATGTTGTTCGTTTCCTCGGGATCTTCCTGGATGTTGTACATCTCGTTCTTCAATGGCGGGGGGGGGGTAAGGAAAAAAGATGTGTCTTTAGCCGTCATTGGTTTTTGCAAGATATATTTATACGCGCCTGAGATCAGGGCGATTTTTTCTGGAATTCCCGTGCGCAAGGAACCTGGAGCGAGGTAGGAAAACACGATGCGATTTTTGCTGCGTTCTGTTCCATCGATGGCTTCCAGTAGTGAGCGGCCGTGAATATCATCTATATTTCCGGGGATCTCGTACAATTCCATAAGGGTGGGTACGATGTCCGTGATGGAAACTGTAGCGCTTATCCGCGTCCCCGCGTAGTTGTTGTTCGGGAACTTGACCAATAATGGAATCTTGATCAATTCATTGTACAATGAATGCCCGTGCTCCCACGCGCCATGATCGAAAAACTCTTCACCGTGATCAGAAACCAGGATGATGGTGCTGTTGTCGTAGAGATTTCGCTCTTTGAGGAAAGCGATGAATTCGCCGAAGCGGTAGTCGAAGGTGTAAACACCGGCATCGTAGACGGTTTCGATTGCTTTTCTCTCGTCTTCGGTGGCGTTTTTGTATAATTCCTTGCCGTTTTTGATGAATTCGATGGGATTGAATTTGAAATGGCGGAATCCCGGCGCGAATTTAGCGTAAAATTCCTGGGCTAGTGCGACTTCAGGAACATAGGGAGTGTGGATCTGATAGGTGTGAAGCAAAAATAGTGCGCGGTCGTTTTTTTCGTTCAACACCAGATCTCTGGCGTTTTTGAACAAATTCTGCGCAGCCTTGCGTTCCACATGGTCCCGAAACGATTCGCGGTAATAATCGAAGCCTCTGGAAAAACCGTAAAGTCCGGACATATATCCATTGGCGTTGAAGCAATATGTTACGAACGATTTCTGGAGATATTCGAAAAGTATGGGGATATTGTCCTCTATTTTTGTATCGCCGAAATTGACATTGTGGCCCTGTGGATAAAGCCCGGTGAACAAAGACATGTGCGAGGGCAACGTCCAGGAAGACGTCGAGAAGGCCTGGTCGAAAACCACTGCGTCGCCGGCGAAGCGGTCGATTTGGGGGGAACATCGTTTGCCTGGATTGTATACGCCCAACCGGTCGGTTCGAAGGGTGTCCGCCACGACAATGAATACCATCTGCTGAGGTTTTTGAGGTTGATCCTTGATGAAAACCGGATTGCCTGTGGCGGCGATGGTGATGTCCTCTTGCTTGATTTCAAACGCGATCGTGTCATCCTTCTCCAATGTCAACGGGGTCGATTGGCGGACAAAGTGTTTGGTGAGACCTAATTTGAGCCGTTTTACGGTTTTTCCGTCCCGGCTTTGGAGAATATGCAATGGGGAGAGACCTTTTTGGGAATTGGCGCCGATTAGGAGATAATAAAAATTCATGTGATATTTTCCGCTCAAACCCGGTTGAAATGTTACCGGTTGAACCGGCCGGTTCTCACCGCCGTGAAGAATGATTCCGTCTATTGAAGTGGCGCCGTGTTGTTGCTTGTAATAGATAAATTGTTTTTCTTGTTTGAATGTGTACGCTTCCGTCTCGATTGAGACGCCGGATGTGTTTTGCCCCTGGTGAAGTGCTTTTCGCATGAGAGTTGGTTCTTCTTGCCCGCAAGCGGTGTAGAGCATCAGGATGACAACCGGAATCAACCCTGTGGTCAATCTCAAAACCGTATTTTTTGACAATATTTTCATCGTGGTTTTTCCTGTTTACGTTTTGCTAGTATAGTTATACAAAAGTAGCACACTCCCCCAGTGTTGTCAAATTGTAGAAAAATAAAGTTATAAAACCTAAAAGTGTAGGCTTTGTTTTGTTTTCCAGTTTTTTGCAAATGAGGTACCTGTGATTTTTTATTAGAGGGGAGACTTTTAGGCTTTTAAGATTGACAAAGTACCTGATTTGTTATAAAATGCTTTTTTACTAAAAATGACTTACCGTTCTGGTGAGGAGGTTTCCAATAACTCCAAAAAATATCCCATTGAGGTTTTGCATGTTTTTGTATTTTGTGCCTGCTCTCCACAGCGAATCCCCATAAATCCTCTGTAATAAGACTGGAAGCAAGGAATCTAAAATTACAAAATTGAAGAAGAGGATAACTGCAAAATGAAAAGATGTTCAAAATGTATTTTAACAGAATACACACCCAATATTGCGTTCAACGAAGAGGGGAATTGTAACTATTGTGAGAGTCATCAGCCCATTGGCGGGACCGAAAATGAGAAGCAATTACTGGAAGTACTGGATAAGTATCGTCGCAACGACGGTAAATACGAGTGCATCGTTCCCATCAGCGGCGGCAGGGACAGTAGCGCAGTATTGTTGAAAATGGTGAAGGATTACAACATGAAGGTGTTGGCGGTGAGTTACGACAATCCCTACAGCCCGCCGGAGACCCAGGCCAATGTGAGAAACGCCACCAGAATTCTCGGTGTGGATCTGGTTGTGCTGAAGCCGAAACGCGAGATTCACCAGAGGATTTTTAAACATAACTTCAACGCCTGGTTAAAAAAACCGCGGCTGGGAGTACTGCCGATGATGTGCGCTGGCTGCAAGTTGCTGGTGTGGGAGATTTTGAAGGTTGCGAAGAAACATAAAGTCGAGCTAATCGTGGATGGATTGAACCGCTTTGAAGACACCTCGTATAAAAAGGCGCTGCTGGGGATGGATATCGGTTCCCAATGGGAGAGCACTTATAAACAGATCTTTTTTGGTGTTATCAAGGAAATGATCCGGAATCCGCGCTATTTAAATCCCGCATATCTACCTACTCTGGCCAATAGTTATCTCTTTGGAGATTTTTACGCTCTCGGCTCCCGGCTATTCTTTAAAAAGATAAAGTCGCTGGATCTCTTTTACTATGTAAAATGGGATGAAAAAGAGCTGCTCTCCCGTATCCAATCGGAGATCGACTGGACCTATCCAGCGGGGGCTCCCTCCACCTGGCGCTGGGATTGCCGGGTGGCCTATCTGAAAGACCTGATCTACCTTCACTATCTCGGCATCACCGAAAAAGATGACTTCTACTCCAAGATGATCCGGGAGGGAGTTATCAGCCGGGAAGAGGCGCTAAAGCGAATCGACCGGGAAAACCGCTACCCGCAAGCGATCGTGAAAGAGTTGTTTGCCGAGGCGGAGATTCCTGTAGGTAGATGCGAATTCCTCTTCCATGAGGCCCATAGTTAACAAAAGCCTGGTGTTACTTCTGAAAATGAGGGACATGTGATTTCTAAAAAATGGACTAACTTTTTAGGAGAAGCAGTTGACTTTATTTTCTGCTTTATATATAATGTTCTATCTTTTAGTAGGAGATTTGTATATTCCATAAAATTGTAAATCGATTAGGAGGTTTTTATGATAAAATTTGCAGGAGTAATTGCTATTTTACTCGTGTTGATGATCCC
>JAHELQ010000341.1 GCA_024644125.1 Candidatus Aminicenantota bacterium
AATCCGGATGGTAGGCGGAATTTTCCCCCAGATCGATCGGGATCTTCCGCAACAATTGCCCGCCGATATGCAGATTTTCATCCACTACAAGGATATCCAGGCCTTCCTGCGCCAGGATATCTGCGGCCACAATCCCGGAAAATCCACTGCCGACAATTATGACATCATACTTATCCTTTTGTGTTGCAGTCGTCATCGAGTGTAATCTCCATATTTTCTTCAACCTCTTCCATACAGGCCCTGACATTGGGAATTCCGTTCACTGTCACCAGGCATTCGTAACATACTCCCATGCCGCACAGAGCGCCCCGCGGCTCTCCGCCGACTGCACTCTTCCTCAGGGTTTTATATCCTGCCGCAATTAAAGCGGAAAGCACCGTTTCGCCCTGGAAGGCGGGGATCGTTTTCCCATTCACTTTAATAGTCATAGGTTTTTTACGTTCTATATGTTCGATTCTTAAGTTTGTCATCGGGTTTAGAAATAAATCTACCTCCTGGCAGAGTTATTGTCAAGATTTTTTTCATTTTTCTTTACGGTTCGATCCTTTAATTTGAGCTATACTCCGGCAAAGCGTCCGCTTTGTAATACTATGTAATTGAGACCGGAAACCTTTTGCGAAAAAAAGAGTATAATAGTAATTATTCAACATCAATAATATAAAGGTGTAGATGAATAAGGAGCTTGAATGAAACGAGGCGTATTGATTGCCCTTTTGGTTATTGTCATTGTGTTTGTATTTATTATATTAGCCGCGGGTTTTATATACCTGCAATTCACCCAGGAGCCGGTCATTCCCGATAATTCCTACTTGAAGATCGATCTGGCGGGAAATATCGAGGATTTTGAAGATTCTTTCATGGCCGGAGGAGCGCCGACAGTCAAGGATCTATTTTTTCAGATAAACAGGGCTAAAATAGACCCCCGCATCAAAGGCATCATCGTCAAGATCTCGTATTTAAACACCGGTCTGGCAAAATGCCGCGACATCGGAGAGTTGCTCAGAGAGTTCTCGGATAGTGGCAAACCGGTTGCGGCCTACATTGAAGCCGGTGGAATCCGCGAATACTACCTGGCTTCTTTCGCCGACAAAGTATTCATGTTCAAGGGAGGCGACCTGTTTTTAAGAGGTCTGGCCAGCGAAGCCATATTCTTGAAAAACACCCTATCCAAATTGGGAATCAGCGCAGAAATGCTGCATATCGGCGAATACAAAACCGCCGCCAACATGTTCACGGAGGAAGGAATGACTCCCTATCACCGTGAAGCGATACAGACACTGCTGGATGATGTGTTCGATTCCACTCTTGCAGAGATTGCCAAAAACCGGAACATCGACCGTAAGACAATCGACGCCATCTTCGAAGAATCTCCCTATGCCAACAAAGCTTACCTTGATGCAAAACTGATCGACAAAGCCATCTATGAAGATGAAATCTTCGCGGAATTGGACGGAACGGACAGCACAGTTGATTTTAGCGTGTATAAAGAAACCACAGCTCCGGTACCGTTTCATGGTTTGCAAAATATCGCGGTCATCTTTGCCACTGGCGAGATACAATCCGGGAAAAGTGGTGGAAAGTCACTGTTCAGCGACACGGTTTTAGGCTCCGAGAGTCTGGTTCGCCAGTTAAAAGCGGTGCGGAAGAACAAATCCGTGGTAGCCGTCGTTCTGAGAGTGGACTCTCCCGGAGGCTCGGCTCTGGCATCTGAAGTGATGCGGCGGGAAACCGAATTGCTGGCCAAAGAAAAACCGCTGGTCATTTCGATGTCCGATCTAGCGGCATCCGGCGGGTACTGGATTTCCATGTCGGCCCAGAAGATATTATCGGCTCCCCAGACAATTACGGGTTCCATCGGTGTGGTGAGCGGGAAATTCGTGATGAAAGACTTTTATTCGAAGATTGGAATCAATAAAGAAATATTGAAAACCACAGAATATGCAGATATCTTCTCAGATTATAAACCCTTCACTCCCGCGGAGCGTGAAAAAATAGTCGCCATGATGAACGTTTTTTATAAAAAATTCATTGGTCTGGTGGCAAATAACCGCAACATGAAGGAGGATGAGGTGGATAAAATTGCCAGGGGACGTGTTTGGGCAGGATCACGGGCATTGGAATTAAAATTGGTGGATCAGATCGGAGGACTCAGCGATTCGATCTCGGAGGCGCGCACATTGGCAAAGATCGCGCCGGAAGAGAAAGTAGGAATCATCATCTACCCGAAGGAAAAATCGTTCCTGGAGTATCTGATGGGCCTGGTGCAGGCAAAAATCCAGAATCCCATGGCTATAGATATTGTAGCCCAGATGGACAAATACAAAAAATTCTTCCCGGCTCTGATTCTCCCTTACCGGATCGCTATCTATTGATTTATGAAAATTATTGCGTTCGATAAAATCCTGGAACCGGATGTTATTTTAACAATCAAACATTGGTTGGATCAATCGGGTTTACTGGTTTATCCAACCGACACCCTCTACGGAATCGGCGGGAATTATATGGATCCGGCGGCGCACGACGCCATCGACCGCATCAAAGGCCGGGGCTGCATGCCTTATTCCATGTGTGTGGCGAATTTCCAGATGATGGCGTCGATGGCCTCCAATTTACCGGAGTACGTCAAAAATTTCTATCAAAAGCTTCTGCCTGGAAAATTCACATTCCTCCTGGAAGCCTCCGCTTCTATTCCTAAAGAACTGTTGAAGGGACATTCCTCAGTCGGACTCCGGGTTCCCGCCTCTCCTCCGTTGTTGGAGTTGATTGGGAATACCGGTATTCCATTGATAACAACCTCCGTCAACCGCAGCGGCTGTCCGCCGATTAACAATCCGTTGGACATTATCCGGGAATTCGGCGATTCTTCACTCTTACTTCTGGATGCAGGCGTGCTTCCACCCTCGAAGGGCTCGACAATTTTAGATTTGACATCGAGTCCCCCTCGCCTGGTCAGAGAAGGGGATGATTATGAGCGTCTAAATCAATTGGGAATAACTGTCATTTCCTGAAGTGAATCTCGCCAAAATAAATCAAAAAATAGCAAACCAATTTAAAAAAAAACTTCGCGGGTATATAATCAAAAATTGTAACAAACTTTCAATCAAAAGGAGCCAAAATGAAAAAGAATTTCAAAAAAAAGTTGTCGCTGAGCAAAACGACTATCGCGGTTTTGAATCAAAAAGAATTACTCGACGTCAGAGGCAGGTTCATCGCCCCTCCGAAGACAGAAGCCAATCTTTGTACCGCCACATGCACATGCGCCATTCAATCTTATTGCACATGCCAGCAATTGGAAGCGCAGCAGTGATAGCTTGAAACAATAGTTGACTCGAGGGGGACTATTTCCAATAGTCCTCCTTTCCTCGTAAATCTATTTTTTCTTCAAGAAATCTCTGAAAAGATTCCGTTCTTCCGATACCCCATAAAGATCGGATATCTGCCGATACACATCCGCGGCCGCCGGATCTCTCAATTTTTCCAGTATCTCCGCCTTCAGCCAGAGGGCTGGAAGGTAATTGGGACCGAATTTAAAGCATTCAGCCGTTTCCTCCAGAGCCTCCTGGAATTTTCCCCTGCGAGCATACATTTTTGCAAACTCCGTTCGGAAGAATTGATAGTTGTAATAGGTTACCCAATACGAGAGAGCGGGCTTCATTTCCAACAAATCCTTGAAAGCCGTTACAGCCTGATCGAATTTCCCTTCGCGCTCCAGAACCAACACCTTGAGGTGAACAAAATATTTGTAAGGAGGCATGAATTGCTCTTCGGATAGTTTATATTCCAACTTCAACTGTCTGAGCCATTCGAATTCTTGATTGGCGCCTTCAAAATTCTTCAGGGCAAAATAAATCAAACCCCGCAGCCAGTGGGCCTCGGCGCTATTGTTGTTGATATCGCGGGAATTATATGTCGTCAAGGATTGATCGATGGTTTTTTGCGCTTCGGCATATTGTTCATTCAAATAATAGATGAATGCTTGCTTTGACAACACTTCGGCGCGCGCCTGATTGTCCGACCGGAGCTTCAGGTAATTGTCCAAAGCCTGCCTGGCCTGCTGGAATTCAGCTTTGAGCGTGTAGATATCGGCCAATGTCAGATATGCCCATGGGACGCCGCCCCTGTCTGTGGCCAGGGCGCTGTTTTTCAATGCTAGCGCGTCTTCCAATTCTCCTGAGTAAAAATAACCGTCTCCCAGAGAATCGAACGAGTTTGCCGATTGATCCAGAGTTCGATACTCTTCGAACAATTGGATGGCCCTGATATGATCGCCCATATAGGAATAACAATACCCCAGGTGGTTGATGGCCCTGGAAAAGTTGTGATCCAGCTCGATAGCCCGCAGATAAAGAGGTATGGCGTTCTTTATATCGCCATGGTGAAAATACACTTCCGCCAATTCGTAATAAGCGTCTTTAGAATATTTGAACCGTTTTTGCAGTAGTTCCAGGTATTCCACCGCATCCGGAATATTTTGCTTGAGGCGGGCGTTCAACGCGAGGGTTTTGAGCTTCAAATCATCAGGTAGAGAGTTGACAATGGGCGATAGCGAGCCCAAAAGCATCAACGCCTCATTGGGCCGGCCGTCGAAGACATTGATATCCGCCAACATATAGCGGGCGGCGGGAAGCTCCCTCGCTTTGGCGAGATAGGTAACCGCAGGAACGAGATTGAGTTTCCGGTACGATTCATATCCCCGGTAAAAATCTGAATACAACGACCAGTCCTCGCCCACGATGTTGGAGATTTTTTTGAATCCCGTCATATTTTTGTATTTGCCGGGCAAGAGGCTTTTGTAAATCTGCCGGGCCAGGGAATCGATCTGATGGGTTAAAAAAGAATCCTTGCCTTCTCCGGTTTTGGTGAACGAAAAGGCGCTGTTCTTTTTGTTAAAGGGGATCAATTCCGCTTCAAGATTATATATATCTTTGTAATGGGATATTTTCCCATCCAATTCGAATTCAATTTGGTTTTCTTTCAATAGCCGGGATACATTCTCCTCGTCGCTTTGATCCCCCACGATGGAAGAGATCACGCTGGTATCGATGATTTTAAACTCGGCATATTGGTTGAGCGATTGGGTGAGCAAGTAATTTAACTTGTCCGCCAGGGATTTATCATCTGTTTCGTTTTTAAATGGAGTGAGATAAATATAAAAATTATCTTTATTGGCGAAAGTGGGAGCGCTCTCCGGGGAAAACACAAAGAGAAAAACCAATACCGCCGCCACCACGACCAGCGCCAGCGGAAGCCCGATTGTCAATAACTTGCTTTTACCGGGAGTCGTTATCCGGTCGGTAGGCGCCTTGAGTTTCTTCAACCGGGAAACCAACTCCCCCAGTTCCTCTTTATCGGAGCTGCGATGCAGATCCTCCACCATGACATCCTGGCTCTTAAATTCCAGGATTTCAGTGTAATCAGCGCTTTTCGCTCCTTTCAACTGGTCGTAGGCTTTTCTAAATGTCTCCAAATCGGCCTGCACATCCCGAAACGAGCTGTACCGGTCTTTTTTGTTTTTCGCCAACAGAGTGCGGACAATTTGTTTGAGCGGTTCAGGGATTGGACGCTGGAACTCGATTTCTTTGTTCAGAACATTGTACAGGGTTTCGATTTGCTCGCCCCCCTGGAATGGATTTCTACCTTCCAGCATTTCAAACAGCACCACGCCGAAGGAGAAGATATCGGCCCGCATATCCAATTCATGACCTTTGGCCTGTTCCGGCGACATATAGGCTACAGTGCCCATAACCACGCCTTTCTGAGTGAGATTGGAATCAACGGCTCCATTGTTTTTGAAAAGCGAGGAATCCTGGAATTTCGCCAACCCAAAGTCCAGGATTTTGACGATTCCTTTGTTGTCAACCATGATATTGGTGGGTTTGATGTCCCGGTGAATGATGTTTTTTGAATGCGCTTCCACCATGCCGCGACAAATCTGGGATGCGATATCCAGCACCTTGCCGATACCCAGGGTTTTCATCTTGATAATCTGGTTCAGGGTAATTCCGTCCACAAGCTCCATGACGATATATTCCCGATCCAGATCGTCATAGATCTCAAAGATGGTGCAGATATTGGGGTGGGTCAATTGCGAGGCTGTTTGGGCCTCTCTCAAGAATCTCGCCCTTACCGATTGATCCTGCATACTATCATCGGAAATACTCTTCACCGCAACTTCCCGTTTGAGCCGCTCATCCACAGCCAGG
>JAHELQ010000342.1 GCA_024644125.1 Candidatus Aminicenantota bacterium
TTCATCTCTCAATCTCTTTGAGCTTTTGGGCCATTTTGACCTGGAGGTCGGAGAGTTCTTTTTGCAAGGTGTCGATTTCTTGTTGTAGGGCGTCGATATCGATCTCTTCTTCCTCTTCGAAAGTGTCCACGTAGCGGGGGATATTGAGGTTGAAGTCGTTTTCGGCGATCTCTGATATATCCGCTGTGTGGGCGTATTTTTCAAGTTCTTTGCGTTCTTTGTAGGCCCGCATAATCTTCGCGATGTGTTCGGCGGAGAGGGTGTTGCGGTTTTTGCCCGGGACGAACTCGCGGCCGGCATCTATAAACAGCACATCCTTGCGGTCTTGTTTGGCTCCGCCCCGTTCCCGCGATCGGTCGAAAACCATTATCGCCACAGGTATGTTGGTGGTGGGGAATAAATTGCCAGGGAGTCCGATCACCGCGTCCAGAAGGTTTTCCTCGATCATTCTCTGGCGGATGCGACCCTCGGCCGCGCCGCGGAACAACACACCGTGGGGAACCACCACTGCCACGCGCCCCTCCTTTTCGAGCGCGATCTCCACCATATGGGTGATAAACGCCCAATCGCCCTTGCTTTTGGGAGGGACGCCGCGCCAGAAGCGGTTGAATTGGTCGTTCTCGGCGTTCTCGGCTCCCCACTTGTCAAGGGAGAACGGAGGATTGGCCACAACGCGATTGAACTTCAGCAAACGGTCATCCTTCACCAACATAGGTCCGTTCAATGTGTCGCACCATTCTATGCGGGCGCTATCAAAACTGTGCAAGAACATGTTCATGCGGCAGAGCGCCCAGGTGCTGCCGTTCGACTCCTGGCCGAACAGGGAGAAATTGCGGTCGCCAACCTCTTTGGCCGCCTGGATCAACAGGCCGCCGGAACCGCACGCTGGATCGCAAATACGGTCGCCGGGACTGGGTTCCGCCAATTTGGCCACCAATTCCGTCACCTGCAACGGGGTGAAAAACTCTCCGGCTTTCTTGCCGGAATCAGAAGCGAAGCGTTCGATCAAATATATATATGTGTTGCCGATCACATCCTCGGACACGAGACTGGGCTTCATGTTCAACTGCGGCTTGTGGAAGTCTTCCAGCAACTGCTTCAAGCGGCGGTTGCGGTCCCTGGTCTTGCCGAGGTGGGCTTCGCTGTTAAAGTCGATATTGCGGAAAACCCCTTCCAATTTAGCCTTGTTGAAGGTCTCGATATTGTACAGAACGATATTGAAAAGCTCGCCGATATTGGCCGCCCCCCTGCGCTCGTAAAGGCTGTAATAGGTGGCGGGAAACATGTCCTTAACGGTTTCTTCGCCGGTCTCGAAGTTCCTTTCGGTTAATTTCACATCCGGGAGGACAAAGCGTTCGAGTTCGAGCTTGCGTCTGATGCGGGCGTCGTCATCGCCGAATTGTTGGCGGTAGTTTTCGTAATGATCCTGCCAGACATCGGAGATGTATTTCAAAAACAGCATCACCAGGATGTAGTCTTTGTATTGTGCGGGGTCCACAACCCCTCTGAAGGTGTCGCACGCCGCCCACGCCGCGTTATTGATGTCATTCTGGTCGATCTTGTCGCTCATGTTCCGTACTCCTTCGTTTTTTTTTGACAAGTTTCCATGGTGTTTGCAATTATTGTACAAAGTAAAAAAATGTTTGTCAATCGGAGGATAGAAGGGGATAGGGACCGCCACGGACGTTATGTTTCTTGCGGTGGCCGTGCCGGTCTGTGCAAGTTTATGTTCAGTAGCCGAAGGTGGTTTTGCGAAAGCCGCGGCTCCACATGTAGGTGTTGAAGGTCATGCGGTTGACTTCCATCATGACGTTATGACTCACCATGCTCATGGGTTTTTTGGTTTCACTGGCGGAGGATGAGGCGGATTGTGATTGGACCGGGGGGGTCAGTTTGGCCAATTGGCGTTTGAGGGTTTGTTGTTCTTTGGCTGTACCGTAGCGTAGGATTGTGCGGGCGGTAATCCAGATACCGGGAGCTGTCAGGACTGCCTGGCGTTCTTCGGTGGAGAAGCGGCTCCAGGCGGCGACCAGATTTTTTTTTATGGCGGCTGCTGAGACTGTGCCGTTCTTGTTTAATTGGGCAGAAAACACCATCAATTCGCTGTAGGCGGTGGCGGCCATGTAGGTCAACGGCGGCGGGCCTGAGGCCAACGGGCGGGTCTGGTTGTCCAGGTGTTTCTGGATGGCGGATACCGAGGGATCCGAAGCGATTGATTCTTCCAGCCATTGGCGGATGGTTTGTTCGAGCGTGGAGCGCAATTCCTCCAGTCGCTGCTGATTTGCTGCCAGGATCATCTTCACCAGGTTTGGATAGGCGTCGAATTTTTTGAGTTCTTCAGAAGATTTGCCGCGCCAACCGTCGAGGAGCCGCTTCTCGATGTCCTGTTCGTCCTGTTGGGGAAGGGGGGCGCCCAACGCGAATTCCAGCACGAACATGAAGGCATGCGCGTTTTTTGTCAATTGGGATGATTCCGATTCCGAAGCCGGAGATGGTTCGTTGCCTGTCCCTTTCAGGGATTTGATGAGGGTGGTGAGGGTCGATACGGCGGTTTGGCGGTCATAGCCTTTGGCGGGTCCTGAATGAGAGAACCACACTGCCTGGTCGTTGTCTGTGATCACAAACGCATCGCCGGCACGCGCGGTTCCGTCTTGAGTGTGGCTGATGGTGAGGTAGACGGAATTGGAACCGCTGGAGTTCGTGGCGCCCAGGGCGAGGTCCGGGTAGTCTTTCTTCAGCATACGGCCCAACTCCTTCGCCATCGCGCCCGCGCTCTTCCCGGATGCATCGGATACCGCCAGGATGATCAACTTCCGGCCGGCGCCAGGTTCCGTGATTTCGATGGACGAGTCGTTTTCGACAACCTGCCAACCGGCGGGATATGTGAATGTGAAGGAATTGTCGCGGGAGACATAGGTGTCCCACGAGCCGGCCGCCGGAAGGTCGAGATAAATGGCTACCAGTGACAGAACAATGAGGATGGAAACGATTGTTTTATTCATGACATCTCCTTAGGAAGGATCGATTATAATCGAGATGTGTGGAATAATCAATCAAAAAAATTAAGATGCGGCCGGATGCGGCGCCACCGATTCCGGCCGTGTGATCGTGACTATTATATCCGTTTGGTTAGCAAATAAGGCAGCTCAATTCGCAGGTTTCCCGGCCTGAACAACCCGCGGTCTGACATGGGAAAGCCGAGCAGCCTTCGTCGTAGCAAGTGGGGCCGATACAGGTGGGAACGCCGCCGGTGATTCCACCTTTGACGCGGCTCAATTGTTTGCCGCTCAAATTGGAAACAGTCTGTTTGGAGAGTAAAAGTTTTCCGGTGATTTTTTTGGTTTTCATAATATTACTCCTTTTTTTTAGAATCCTTTAGAGGCCTTGTTATCGATTGAGATCAATCGTGAGAAATTTTACTTTACACATTTTCACATCAAATGTCAACCTCCCCTCGGTTGCTTTACTATTGCCAGATTGTAAAAAATGTTACCCCCCGGCCAATGGGGCTTTACAGACCGGATCGGGCGAATGTTCATTCTTGGACGTTGTTATGGGGGGATCCAGCGTATGGGAAACAGTAATTATTTTTACTATTTTTTATGTCCGGAGATTGGGGTATAGTGAAATATTGAATGTGGCGATGATTGGACAAAATAGTATAATGACCTCTTTGGGAGTACGGTCGTGAACTCCAGGGAAGAGTTTTGCCTCTTGATCGGCAGCATCGGCGATGATTCCCATTCGGTTGGCATGGCGCTATTGGAAATCGCGTTCCGCGAAGCCGGGTTCGCGGTGAAGAATTTGGGAATCCTCAACACTCTGGACGATTTTTTTCTTCAAGCCCCCCGGTTCGACGCAGTCTTCATCTCCTGCATGAATGGTCACGCGGATTTGTATTTCAACGATTTCCCCCGCCGGTTGCGGCAATTCACTAAAACCTATTCTGATTCCCGGGTCTGGTATCTGGGTGGCAATCTCTCGTTACGCGACGATTTTGATGGTATTATGCGCAAATACCTGGGCATGGGATTTGATTTTGTGGCTCCAAAACCATTGCCCTGCGAAGAGATCATCGAGCGGACAATTCGTCATCTGGGCAAAAAGAAGGCGCGGCTCCCAAAACCCAGGGATCTCGATGAGCGGCCTCCGCCGGCGGAAGAGTTATCTCTGGACGAAGTGGATGATCTTCCGCTCTCCAACCTGGAGTTTGAAGCGATGCGGGCGATCGTGCTCGATTCCTGGCCCTCCGGCGCCGCGGTCAGGGACGCGGCGGTAAAAGCCAATCATGGCCGTCCTGAGAAAAATCTTTCCCAACTACTCCTGTCCCGCAATGGCGACGGCGCCCTTCCATTGCTTCAACCGCGAACAGGCGTTGCCCATGTGGGAGACGAAATCGACATCCTGCTCCACCTCCGCCGCAACGGCCTCGATATTTCATCGATCCAATTGGATGCCGCCAGTCGGAAAAAAATGTTCCACAAAGCCGAAGAGGGCGTAGGTAGAACCCTTGCCGGCGGCGCTTCCTGCTTGAACGGCTTTCCCGTTCCTGTTCATGGAGTGGAGGGGATCCGGCGGATTGTGGAAGCCATCGATACTCCGTTCCAGATCAGAGCCGGTTCGCCGGATCACCGGTTAGTTTACGAGATCGGCCTGGCGGGCGGAGCCAGTTCTCTCGAAGGCGGCTTCCTCTGTTACCTGTTGCCCTACGACAAGCACACATCGCCGCTGGAAAGTTCGCTCTATTGGAAATACGTTGATACATTGGCGGGCCTGTACCGCCGGAAATACGGAATCACCATCAACCGGGAATACTTTGGACCCCTGACCTGTTGTTTGATGGAGCCGACGATTCCCATTTGCATCAATATCATCGAAGCGATCCTATCTGCCAAAGCGGGCGTCGCCTGCGTCAGCGTCGGCCTCGCTGAACAGGGCAACCGCGTCCAGGATATCGCCGCCCTCCAGGTACTCGACAAGATGACCCGTCGCTATCTGGAAAAACACCAATGTACAGGAGTCGCGGTTTCCACCGTGTATCACCAATACATGGCGGCGTTTCCCCGCCGGTTAGACAAAGCCATGGACGTGATTTTCCAATCTTCCATTACAGGCGCTTTATCCGGCGCGTCCCGCGTGATGACCAAAACCTTTGTCGAAGCGCACCACATCCCCACCAAAGAGGATAACGCCCGGAGCCTCGCATTGTGCCGCCAGGGCATGTTGGCATCATCGCGATACACCGTCGATCACGAAGCCGTAACAACGGAGGCGCGATTTCTGGAGCGGCAAGTGGAATGTGTGATGGACGCGATCGAGGCTCTTGGTCGCGGTTCTATTACCAGAGGAGCCATCCGGGCGGTGGAATCAGGTTTGCTCGATGTCCTCTGGTCCCCCAACCGCCACAACGCCAACAAACTTCTGGCAGTACGCGATACCGCCGGCGCCATCCGTTTCATCAACCCTGAAATCCTTCCCTTCCCCGCCGACATCATCGACCGCCACAAAGAGGCCGTGCACCGGCGCATGACCGCCCAACGGCAGAGTAGAATCTTCAAACTCATCGAGACCGACCTCACCCGCGTTTGGCAAGACGGCATCGGGCAGTGGCCCCTCGACGCCGGGTACCTCTCCTGAAAATGGGAAAAGTTCCTCCGCCTTCTCCAACAATTTTTGGCTCCCATGGGGCACCTGTAGTATGTATTATTGTTTGGTTTTTTCGGTTTTCACAAAAAAAACGAATGGAAAGTGGTTAAAATTTGAAACTTAAACTATAATAGTTTTCAGGAACCAAATGAAGGGCCGGACGAGCAATCACCTCTCCCCCCCCGGCGGCCTCCATGGCTCGCCCCCCGCCCGGCCTTCTCTTAAAATCTGATCGAGGGCAAAGGAAACTATAGGTAAAAGGAGTCTCACGGTTTTTTTGCATCGATGAGCCAGACAAACAGTGTGCCGTCTATAGAGGCGCCGCGGTCCCAGACCGGTGGCGCAGCGATGATCCAATGCCGCGCGTGCCGTAGATTTTCTGTCGGCGACGACGGTTGCTGCTCCTTTTGCCGGAGCCGCGACATCGAGGTCTTTGTCCCGTCGCGGGCGCAAAAACACAGAGAGGAACACAGAGCCTACAAAATCGCCATCCGCGAGCTCGAGATCGACGGCGACATCTACTCCATCGACGGTCC
>JAHELQ010000343.1 GCA_024644125.1 Candidatus Aminicenantota bacterium
CACTTTCAACTATTTACACAAAATATTTTACACTCTCGAGAAGATCTTTTGCCTTACGATGAAGACCTTTTGGAGAATAGGTTTGAAGGGGTGGTGGTTGAAAAATGGGGGAAATCAATACAAATTAATAGTTATCCCCCCTGGTTGTATATGTTGGGGGGCTTATGGGTCGTGAAAAAGATGAGACGGGGATGGAGTGTTTGCTTGCTTTTAATATTGTTTTTGAGTGTGGGAAGTTTTTTTGCCCTGGGGCAGTTGAAATTTGATCACATAACCATACGGAGTGGGCTATCGCAGAGTTCAGTGCGGGATATCTTGCAGGACAGCCGCGGATTTTTGTGGTTTGTCACTGTGGATGGGTTGAACATGTACGACGGGTACGAGTTTACCATTTATCGAACCGATCAATCAAATCCATCCAGTATCAGTAGCAACTTTCTTCGTTCTATATGCGAAGACAGCGATGGAAATCTCTGGATCGGCACCAATGGCGAAGGATTAAATCGTTTGGATTGGAAGACTAGCTCGTTTACCCGCTTTCGTCATAGTTCCACGGATGAGAATAGTCTCAGTCACGATGTCGTGCGGGATATTTGTCGCGGCGGCGAGGATGAACTCTGGGTCGGAACCGAAGGCGGGGGGCTCAACAAATTGGAGCGGTCCGGCGACGACGGTTCGTGGCGGTTCGTTCGCTACATGGAAGACCCGGATGTGCCAGATACGTTGAGTAATGATCGAATCTATGCCTTGTGTTACGATCGTGACGGGATCCTCTGGATAGGAACCGACGGCGGCGGACTTAACCGTTTTGATCCTGCCACTGGAAAATTTACCATTTACAAAAACGATCCGAACAACCCGTACAGTCTAAGCAACGATTATATCCGCGCATTGTACGAGGACAAGTCGGGAACCTTGTGGATCGGTACGTACGGTGGAGGATTGAATCGTCTTGATAAAGGGGAGGGCGGAGGTGTTCCCGAAGGGCGGTTCGAGCATTACCGATTCGCCCCCGGAGCGATCATCGGCTTGAGTAGCGATTACATTCTCTCCCTCCACCAGGACAAAAGCGCGAATCTATGGGTAGGGACCAGCGGCTCCGGCGTGTGCAAGATGGTGGCTCCTGGAATCTTTATCAATTACACTTCTGATCCCGGAGATCCGTTCGCATTGAACAACGACATTATCTACTCCATCTACGAAGACCGCTCCGGAGTGTTGTGGTTCGGTACGGAGAATGGGGGAGTGAACAAGCTAATCAAAAACAGCGCCTATTTTTCCCATTTCCGTAAAATCCCCAATAATCCAAACAGCTTGAATGATAGTCCGGTTTGGTCGATTTATCAAGAAATGCCAGGACAATTGTGGGTGGGAACCCGTTCGGGTGGTTTGAATCTCTTGAACCGCCGCAAATATGGTATCCAATCGGTGACCCATTATGTTCACGATCCAGATATTCCTCACAGTATAGCGCATAACCGCATCCGGTTCATCACCAAGGACCAATTCGGCGTGCTGTGGATTGGTACCGACGGCGGCGGTTTGTCGCGTTTGAATCCCGGGGACCGGGAAAAGGGAAAATTTATCAATTACCGAAACGATCCCTCGGATCCGTTTAGTATTGCCGCCAATCGGGTGTATTCTATTTGCGAAGACCGGTACGGCGATCTCTGGATCGGGACGCGGGGCGGAGGAATTTCGGTTTTGAAAATGGAAAACCGGGCAACGGGAAAATTCCAAAACTTCAGGCATGACCCGGACAATCCCGGCAGCTTGAGTCACGATTTCGTCTACACAATAGTGGAGGACAAAGAGGGTACACTCTGGATCGGTACCTTCGCCGGCGGCCTCAACCGCTTCGAAAGAGAGACCAGGTCATTTCGCAGTTATACGTTTGATATGCGAGATCCCACCACTATTTGCAACAACGCTGTCATTTCCATTTACGAGGACCGGATGGGGATGCTCTGGATTGGTACTGGAGGCGGGGGACTGAATAAATTCGACCGGGCAAGCGGTGTGTTTTCCTGTTACCGTGAAGAAGACGGCTTGCCCAATGATGTGATTTATGGAATTCTGGAAGAGGAGGCTCAATTCGGAGGCGAGGACGGCGTCCTGTGGGTCAGTACCAACCGCGGGCTCTGCCGCTTTAATCCCAAGACCAACACATTTAAGAATTACAGCGAGGCAGACGGGCTTCCCAGTGATGAATTCAACGGTAACGCTTACTTTAAAAGCCCGGTGAACGGCGAAATGTTCTTCGGCGGCATCGAGGGTCTGGTAGCTTTTTTCCCAGGAAAAATCAAGGAGAACGATTCAGTGCCTCCGGTAGTAATTACTTCCCTTTTCAAGCTAAATAAAAAAATGATGTTACCCAGGCCGGTATGGGATTTGGGAGAACTCGAGCTGTCGTACAAAGATTACCTGTTTTCCTTTACGTTCGCGGCGCTGGATTATACCGCTCCTCGTAATAACCGGTACGCGTACAAGATGTCGGGACTCCATAGGGATTGGATTTATACTGATTCGGCGAACCGCAGGGCGACATTCACTGCTCTATCGCCGGGAGAATATGTGTTCCGATTGAAAGGATCAAACAATGACGGCAAATGGAACGAACAGGGGGTGCAATTGAAAATCGTCATCAAGCCGCCCTTTTGGGAAACCCTCTGGTTTAGATTGTTGGCAGTGGCTCTGATCGGCGGAACCGCCATTGTATCTTACAAAAAACGAGTCAAGGAGGTATTCCTCCGGGCGCGGATGAGAATAGAGTTGGAAACCGCCCATTCAGCGCAAATGTCCATCATGCCGCAATCGGATCCTGAGGTTGAAGGTTACGATATTTCAGGTATGTGTTTGCCTGCCAATGAGGTTGGGGGAGATTTTTTCGATTATATCTGCCTTGATCGTCCCGATTCCTGTTTTGGAATCGTGGTGGGGGATGTATCTGGAAAGGCTATGAAGGCGGCGATGGCGGCCGTGATGTCCGACGGCATGATTTTTTTGAAAGCCTCGGAATCGAAGTCTATTGCAGACATTCTGAATCGCTTGAACAATTCATTATATCTCAAAACCGACCGCCGAATATTTACGGCCTTATGCATTGTGTCGTTGGATAGCCACACGAGGCGGTTGTATTTTGTGAACGCAGGTTTGCCTGCGCCTTTCTTGAAGCGGGGTGACAAAATCATGCGTTTGCGTGGAAGCGGTACGCGGATACCGGTGGGAATTGTCAAAAACACTATCTACACTGAAGATTCCTTCGAACTGGAACCGGGCGATGTGCTGGTTCTCCTCACCGACGGAATCACCGAAGCATATGATGAGCGAGAAGAATTCTATGGAACCGGGCGATTGTGTAAATATTTAACGCAGTTGAATATATATGACCTTCCGGCCCGCCGGATTGTGGAGGGGATTCTCGGCGATATCAGGAAATTCACCGGGGAAATCAATCAGAACGACGATATGACGGTTGTGGCTATGAAAGTGTTATAATTGCCGGAAAAAACGTTCGATTTCCGGGGTTGCGTCCTGGAACTTGTTGTACCGGATGATGGAGATAGCGGGACAACCGGCGATCATGGCGGAAAGGTCTTGATCCTCATTTGGGCGGAAGAGGCACAATACCGGTTTTTTCAGTTCAACGGCCCGTCCGATCTCATAACCGACCCCGAGACTTGGGAGGGTTACCTCGGCGATTAAGGTGTCCGCCCTTTGGAGCCAATTCATATCCCGGTTATGTATTCCCGCATCGGAGAGATTTTCCTCTCCCCCCGGAATGAGACCGGGTGATGCGACATGTTCCGTCAATACATTGCCGTAGTTGCGCAACCATTCTACAATCAAAGCGTAGATCCCTGCGTCCTTCCGGCCGCCACGAATAGAACCCGCGAAATAGATGTTCATGATGGTGTCATTGTACCTTATTTTGAATCGTTATGCCATAGTACGCGCGGAGTGGTAAAAAAATGGATATTTTCAAATGTAGAAAGTGCAAAAAAAGCTAAGGTTGATATTTTTTGTACCTTAAATGGTTGCAAATCGACTTGTTTTTTTAACAATGCATGCGGAATCTCATTGACTTTATTTTTTTTTTTATTTACAATAGAAAATCGTGTCAAACAAGTATTCCTTCCAAATTGTAGTTTTATTTATGTTATTTGCGCTTCCGGTATCTGGCCAACACTATAATTTTAAAAATTATTCTATAGAAGATGGCCTTGCTCAGTCCCAGGTCTTTTTTGTCAACCAGGACAGTCGCGGTTATTTATGGTGCGGTACATACGGCGGAGGCATCAGTTGCTTCGACGGTAACGATATCGTCAATTATTCCAGGAAGGACGGTCTCAGCAACAATGTTGTGTTGTGTATGACGGAGGATAGAAATGGATATCTCTGGTTCGGCACCGATTATGGGGTCAACCAGTTCGATGGACGCAATTTCCGCACCTACACGACGCGTGATGGTTTGCCGAATGATACAATCCACGCAATCATCGAGGACGAAGATGGAGTGTTCTGGTTTGCCACCGACGGCGGAGGTATCTGTAAATACAATGGGAAGGAGTTTCGCAGCTATACCACCGCCGACGGCCTCATAAACGATCATGTTCTCACGATGTGCAAACGCCGGGACGGTACCTTTTTGATCGGAACCCAGCGGGGCGTCAGTCTATTCGACGGCAAAAAATTTCAGGAATTTTCCGGGAAAAACGGCGTGCCCGTGGATGAGATTCGCCATATCATGGAAGACCGTAACGGACACCTATGGTTCTCCACCGCCCGTTACGGAGTATGCAGATTTGACGGCAAGACATGCTTTTTTTTGACTCAGAAAGATGGATTGGGTCATAGTAGCGTTCGTTATGCATTGCAAGACCGCAATAGCAATTATTGGTTCGCCACCGACCATGGCGTAAGCTTGTATGATGGGAAAAGCATCTTGAACTTCTCCAAAAAAGAGGGTTTGCCCCACAATTCCATCCAATGTATTTACGAAGATCTGGAAGGCAATATCTGGTTCGCTACGGATTTTGGAATCGTGAAATTTTCCGGTCGTATGTTCACTTATATTTCCCAGAAAGATGGATTGAGAAACAATATGGTATGGTCCATTTGGGAAGAGTCCGATAATATTGTCTGGTTGGGTTTCGAAGGGGGAATCGCTAAATATGATAGAAAATCCCGAGAAATCTATGATTATATCGAACAATTCAACGGGGACACGCCATTTCCTTTTTACGAGGACCAGGACGGCAACTTATGGTTCGGCGCTCGCAAACACATTTTTAAATACGACGGCAAAAAGTTTTGGGATTATACTGATATCTACAAGTTGAAACGCGCCAATGTATTTAGTATATTCCAGGACTCGAACAAAATCATCTATTTAGGAGTCGAGAATGGCGGCGTTTTTCGTTTCGACGGGAAAAAATTCACACGCCTGACCACTGAAGACGGGTTATTGCACAACAACGTTAATGCCATTTGCGAAGATAAGTTCGGTAGGATCTACTTCGGCACGGACGGCGGCATCAGTATTTTCGACGGCGAAGGATTTACCAGTTTTTCCAGCCGTGACGGATTGCCGGGAAAATATGTAATGTCCATTCTTCAGGACCGTGAAAAAAATATATGGGTCGGCACCTATGGGGGAGGAATCGTAAAATTCAAACCTTCCCGCTCTGGAAAGATCACTCGAATTGAAACGTTCAACAGTAAAGACGGTCTCAGCGACAATGAAATCCTCTTGATGATTTTTGACAACCAGGGCGATTTGTTTGTCGGGACCAATAAAGGAATCAGCAAGTTGGATCTTTTTCAATACAAGGCTTCCGGTGAAAAAATATTTAAATTCTATGGAATTACCACAGGGTTCATCGGTATTGAATGCAATCAGAACGCGGTCCATAAAGATCGAAACGGAAATCTCTGGTTTGGCACCCTTAAGGGCACGATAAGGTACAATCCGTTGGAGGATAAACCGAACCTGATCGAGCCGTTGACTCATGTCAAGAGCATCAAGTTGTTCCTTGAGGATGTGGACTGGTCTGCCTACTCAAAAGAATTGGAGCCCATGACCAGGCTGCCGCAAAAATTGAATTT
>JAHELQ010000015.1:0-18806 GCA_024644125.1 Candidatus Aminicenantota bacterium
AGGGAACGGTAATCATTTCAATTTTGCCCGGATCTATTCGAAGGATTCCAGTTATGATAGCCCGGACAATATTCTCCGCCAATGGCGCGGCATCAACTTGCTCTCCAAAAAACGCTTCAAGATAGATGAGCCGCTGCCTTTTTCGTTCATACCGAAAGATAAATTGGAAAAGGGCGATCTCTATCGGGTGTTGCGCGACCATTACGAGGGCACCGAGTACGATCTCACCAACAATTACAAAACCGGTACGCCCAATAACACTGCCAACAGAACCATCTGTACCCATTCGACCAAATACGCTTTTGTGGCGGAACTGCGCGACGAACTCCCAAAAGAGATACGGCATATCGCATGGATTTCATTCATGAGACCCGACTCCCAGGCATTCTGCCCCTGGTACTTTTCCATAGAAACTCCGCCGCCCGGCTACACGAGAGGAAACTCAAGTGAGGCGTTCGTCAAACACTTTCAAGAGCGGAAAGAAGATTATGATTATAATTATGCCTTCTGGAGCTTCGCGAAATTATCTCAATTGGTCGATCTGGATTATCGCGAGCGTATCCGAAGCATCCGCAAAGAATGGCGCAATCTCGAAAACTACATAAGCAAAAACATTGATAAAAAAGAAAAGGAATTTATATATCTGGCAAAAAAAGACAGAACTATTGCCCGGAAACTGATCACCAATTATATTCACCATCTGGAATTGCGCCGTTGGTTTATGGTTTCGGAATGGATTAGAGAGTTCAAAAATTGATCGTTTTCAAGTAACGCCCGAAATCTACCAATTCCTGCCGCTGTTTTTCCAGAGTCGCCTCATCATCGCTTTGCTCAAACGAAACAACCCGGTAATTTTTCTCCAAATCACGAATCAACACCGAAACACGGCGAGACAAAATATCCAATGTGGAATCGCCGGCGGCATCCGATTCTGATTGGGTACCAGCATCGGACAACACAAAAATAAACCGCGAAGTATCCGGCGTGTAGAGAATCCGGTTCAAATAGACCGACCTTCCCGGATCCTCGCTGTATATTTTAATGTCTTCCAATTCGATATCGCCCGAATCCGCATTGCACAGTTCAGAAATCCAGAGATTGTCACTCTCTCTCTGAGTGGGGAAAATGAGATATTTTTGTTTTAGAAACCGGATGCACGGAAGACTCAATTTTTGATACACGCCGACATCATCAGGATCCAATTCATCACCTTCACGCCATTCCAGGCGAAATAGCTCATTCTCTTCTGAATAATGCAACATCTCTTGCATCTGCAACAGCATTTTTTTGGGCGAAAGATCCCTCAGTTTCACAATCGCCTCTCTAAAAAATGCCACTGCACCCGGATCAGTATACAGATTAATCCGCTCCATTAGCAATTCAAAATAAAGAAGTACTGGAAGAGCCTGATAATCTTTTTCTATTTCATTGCCAATCAAATCGAATAAAGAAAAATCCAACAGTTCCTGAATTTCCTGATTCGACGCTTCGTTCAACCTCCCGCCAACGTTCTCATTTGAAATCTTTGACAACAAAGCGGCAGTATAGACGTTGAATCGAAACCTGTCTTTGAAACCATCGGGAAAATTCAGTTCGAGTATTTCCTTTAAATTTATAACGCTTAACCGGCGTATCTTTTGCAACACGTCGGAAAGGAGCGCCGTCTCTTTCGTGCGAGCGTTTTTCGTATCGACATTGTACAGAGACGCCTCGATCTCCGGGGTAGGAAGCGCGGAAAGCAACTCCAAATTGTCCAGACTTGCAAACACCGCAGTCAAATCACCTTCGAGGCGCTTATTGTAAGAAGAGAAAGAGTTTTTTTTCGAACCCGGAGCCACACCTTCGATCGTCGGCATGGAGGAATTACCAGCAAAGTACCGATTATCCGGGAAATCTTTCGCTTTTCCAGACGGAATAAACAGATAGGCCAGGAACAATAGAATCACCAGACCCATGAACAGCAACAAGGCGTAATCTCTTTTGTCTTTATTTCCAAACATTATCCACTTCTCATGCACTTCAATTATATTACATAACATATCACAGCACAATAACAAACCTTTACTTGACAACAAGGATAGTTTTTTGTATTGTTTGAGCAAATGAAACTATCTGTAACGATCATTACATACAACGAAGAGGACCGTATCGAAGACGCATTGAAAAGCGTGCGCGATATCGCCGACGAGATTCTGGTAGTGGATTCTTATTCCACCGACAACACGACAGGCATCGCCGGAACTTACAATGCCCGTATACTGTTCAATCATTTCGACAACTATGGCAGCCAGAAAAACTATGCCTTAATAAACGCGCAATATGAGTGGGTACTCAACCTGGATGCCGATGAGCGTGTTTCGCCGGAATTGGCAACCAGCATCGAGCGTTTAAAAAAATCTACACCTGAGGATATCGATGGATATCTGATTACACGGAAAACCAACTATCTGGGACGATGGATCATGCACTCCGGTTGGTACCCTGACCGAAAATTACGGTTGTTTAAAAAAAACAAAAGTTCGTGGTCGGGTAGAATACATGAACGCCTTGTGCTTAACGGCCGGCTGGATCTCCTTGACGGGGAGATTCTTCATTATACTTACCGGGATATGAACGATCATATTCAGCGGTTGAACCGCTATTCGTATATGCAAGCGCAAGACATAGTCGCAAAAAACAAAAAATCTCTCTATTTGCGTGCTCTGATTTTGCCTCCCATCACCTTTATACGGTTTTATTTCTGGAAATTGGGGATATTAGACGGTTTCCCCGGACTTGTCATCGCCCTTGTCTCGTCATGGGGAACAGCCATGAAGTATCTCAAGGCGATAGCGATCAAGCGAGCGACTGCTCTCAATAACAACCTCTTTACAAACTCCAGGAATTAGAGTTTTTCCACCAACATTTCCGCCAACCGAATCGCTTCCATCATACTGGATGGATTGGCGATTCCTTTTCCCGCAATGTCGAAGGCGGTCCCATGATCGGGTGACGTGCGGATAAAAGGGAGTCCCAACGTCATATTGACACCCGAGTGTAAATTTAATAATTTGAAAGGAATTAATCCCTGATCGTGGTACCAGGATACAATGACAGGGTTTTTGTAGTTTTGGGCTTCCAGAAATATGGTGTCCGGTGGAAAAGGTCCAAATATTTCACTTTTCAGTTTACCTTTCACCTCTTCGATAGCCGGGATGATTTCCTCGATTTCCACAGTCCCGATAACGCCCTGCTCTCCGGCGTGAGGATTGAGGCCGCTGACAAGTAAGGTAAATGTTTCGCCGAAAAATCGTGCGAGCTCCTCATCCAATAAATGAAGAAACGGAGCGATTTTTCGCTTACGGATATGACCAAACACTTCGTTCAATGGGATATGAGTGGTAAACAATGCCACTCTCATAGCTTTTGACCAGAAGAACATAATGTAGCGCGCGACACCCGCCATTCGAGCCAGATAATCTGTATGCCCACGGAAAGGAACTCCAGCCCGAAGCCATTTTTCCTTAGAGATAGGCGCCGTTACGATTGCATCGACCCGGCCTGCCAGAGCTAGCTCTACAGCGGTTTTCACATACTGGAACGAAGGATCGCCATTGATCTCGTTGATTGGGATATGCAGAAAATGAAACTTCCTCTCCGTTATTTCCTCTGGATTTTGTATTACCGTCGCATCAACTGCCGGCCACCATTCTTTTGAACCTATAAGTATGGTGGGATATTGGAGACAAAGCCTTTCCAGGCTTTTCGCGATAACTTCCGGTCCAATCCCTGAAGGATCTCCCATAGTCAGCGCTATCACCTTTTTATTCGTCCTCATCTTTAGCTGAATTTATGAAAAATCCGCCGCAACGCCTTTCAGGCTGAAATGGGTTTCTTATTCCGAAACGTCGTGATCTTCTTCCGCCGCATCCTGGGATTCATCATCGGAAGAATAGTCATCATCCCGGTGACCTCTTTCGTCAGGAAATTCGGGATTTTTGTACATATATTTTATGACATGCTTAAACACAATAAAATTGCTTTCGTCATCGCATTTAATTTTAATGCATTTCTCATCATACCATTCAATTCTTCCCTTCAAGAGCTCGCCGTTTATTAATTCTACCACCATCGAGGTGCGGTTATTCATCTGTTTGATGTAATAATAGTTTTCGGCATGGGTTTTGTATGGAGGCGCCGGTTTCTTTTTTAAATCCTTTTTGGCAACCTTCTTAATTTCCTTCAGATTCGGCTTTATCAATCTTCGGGTCATTTTATCTCCTTTTTACGCAGCAGTGTTACCAATATACACCAAGTCCACTGAGAAGTCAACCGTCTGATTTATTTGGCAAAACCGACAATTATTTGACTATAGCAATAAATTGCTCATCGTCCAACAATGTTTCGAAATCCGGTTCGTTATGAATAATGATCTTGTAATGTTTATCAAGGCTCAAACATTTCGCCAGACTTCCGAGAGCTGTTTCCTTTTCCCCCACTTTAAATTGAGCGATTGCCATTAGGTAGTATAAATAGGGATCTTTATTGTCTTGTTTTTCGATATGGGCAAACAACTCGAGTGCCCGTTTTAGATTTCCGGCATTCAGATGATAAAGTCCCTCATCTAAATATTCTTCGTTATTGGTCAATTCGATTTTCACCGGATTCAACAAAGAATCAGTGATATTGCGATAAACTTTAGAGCGGGCTTGAATCTCTAAGACATTGTAATAATCGGAGTCCTTGTATTCCTCGACAATACGCTCAAAGAGATCGTGAGCCGCTTTATAATCCTTTTTGTTAAAGATATCAATGGCTCCGTTAAACGCATCTTTTATCTGATGGAATTCCTTTTCTTCCTGTAGATTAGTCACAAACTGCCTCCTAGGTGTTATTACTTAGTTAAGGTGTATTTTACATCTTTTTCCGGCATTTTGCAACCGACTATAAACAATGTCTTAGAGATACACCCATTACCCAGCTCTTACAGTAACTGTTTTCACTCCCCGGATTCGGGGAGCAATTTTTTTAATTTGATGTGTACCGCTCAGGGATGACACCAAGGACTTCAATTCCAGCGCCTTTGGCAACATCGATAACTCTCAACACCTGCTTGTAAGACTGGGTCTCGTCAGCGCGGATGAATATCGTTTTATCAGTACGAGTCTGATAAATCGACCTCAACTCACCATCGAGCATATCAAAGGTAGTTGGAGCCTGATTTATCTTGAGTGTCCCATCCTGTTCGAGGGTCAAAACAATACCCTGTTTACCGCCAGTATCTACATTACTATCGCTACTGGTTTCAGGAAGTTTCACATCAATACCCCGCTGAGCTACGGGAGTAATTACCATGAAAATAATCAACAAAACTAACAAAATATCACAAAGTGGAACAACATTAGGTTCCGATTTTTGTCCAGTTCCGACTTCAGCACCCATAAGTCCTCCTAAGGAGTATAATTTAGCAGATATAAATAAAATTGTCAAGAAAAAAAAAGTGCATGTCTATTTTATTTAACTTTATGGAGCCTTTATTTACACACAAATCACAGCTCCGTGATGCCCTATGATATCAATCCCCTTGCCCCCAAAACCATACCGAAAATCATGAGGGAAATCTTCCATTTGGAGCACATTATTTTAATTTCCAGAGGTGAAAATGAGTTTTTTTTAATTCCCGAGGATGAATCAAACAATGGGATTCTCAACTTTACTCTCTCAATATTTTTTTATTTCTATTTTTTTTGGAAACCTATTTTTTCTTGACTTTTCACATCATAACTCTTTAAAATACTGGGGTGAATGTTAAAAAAAATTGCAAGCTTATGCGAATGAATCGAGGTTACCGATGAACAAAAACTTATTTGGCCACAGAACGGTTAAGCCGCGTCTTGTCTCGATACCGGAGATGGCAATGCTCCTGCTGATTATTCTGGTTTCGGCGAATTGCAGCAAGACCAGCTCCCAAATGGAACCCGGCTGGGAACAAAAGATTATCGAGATGCGTCGAATGAAGGATCAATCGTTCAGAGAATTTCCCTCTTCACCACTGGCGGGTATTAAACGGTTAACCGTTTTGGCAGGCGAAAAAAGCTTCCTGGTAACCGAAGGTTCCGATATCATCGTTTCCGACCGCCAAGAAGAAAACACGAGATTGGCTCTTATTGGGAAAGACGGGACATGGACCTGGGAAAATAGTTCTTCCGATACAACGTGCCTATCCAGGGACCAGGAGGTACCGAGTGGAGCAGTTTTACCCGGAAGAGTCACGTTTAAGATCGATCGGTTGTTATTGGTAGCTTATCCGTCGGCGAAGCGATTGATATTAATTGTCTTTGATCCCGAAAGACCTCAATTCAAAAACTTCAAGGGCCTTTCCTACTACCCGCCGAATCCAAAATACGCAGTATCCGCGGCAATTGAAAAATTATCCAACATGTCGCCGCTCAAAATGTTAACCTGCCGCAATCTCGAAAAAACATTCTATAGGTATGCAAAAATAAAATTTAAACTTGACGGCCAATCATTGGAATTGACTGCTTTTAAGTCGAATCCAGATCCCGAAGATCAATCGGACGTACTGTTTATCCCATTCAACGACAATACAAATGGCAGTACCACCTATGGAACAGGGCGGTTTTTTGAAATCGCGGAACCGGCGGAAAATCAGTTTATTTTTGATTTCAATAGTTGCTTCAATCCACTTTGCAGCTATTCACCAGCCTACAATTGCCCGATTCCCCCATCGGAGAACTTTTTAAATATCGCCATACCCGCTGGAGAAAAGATATATTCACATCATTGATATTTTTATAACCAGAGCTGCGCTTTATACCAATCGATAGCGCGTTTGATTCCGTTCTCAAACGTAGTGTAGCTGTTAATTCCAAAACTTCCGGCGAGTTTGGACGAATCCAATGGCTTTCCCCTCATGAAAAATGCAAGCTTCGCCGGTGAGAGGGGTGCCTCTTTTCCAGCTAAGGCGAACATTTTTGCCAGAAGAAAAGCAGGAGGGTAAACAAATACAAGAGGTATTTTAAATGGAATTATTTTTTTCCCAAGAGCGGCGGCAATGACAGTGACCATTTTTTCGACTGGTACCATTTCATATCCGACATTGTAAACTTCACCGTTCTTTCCTTTTTCCACCGCCATTACCGAGGCCGACACCAAATCTCCTACATAAACGGGTGAATGATTGATTCTCCCAGAGCCTGCAATAAAGAACAATCCAGAGTGGATCTGCTTGATTAATTTAAAGGTACGTTTATCCCCCTCTCCATACACCCACCCCGGGCGGAGCACTGAAATATCAAGGTCACCGGAGAATGATAACGCGACCTTTTCTCCCTCCAGTTTGCTGCGCTCATAGACATCGACCGGATTTTTAGGGTCGTCTTCTTTTTGTGCCGCCAACCCCGATGATTTCCCATATACTCCAGCGGAACTGAAGTGAATAACTTTTTTCACCCCCTGCTTCAACGCGGCATTCAGAAGGATCTTTGTGCCCTCCTTATTGATTTCGAAGAATTTGTCGTCGGATATGATGCTATTTCCCAAAGCGGTTGCAAGATGAAACAAGACATCCACTCCCTCCAGACACCGGGACATCGTCTCACTGTCTGTAACCGAACCGCTAAATCGCTCGACTAACGGATGCCTTTCTAATTCTTCGCACAATGGAGTACGGTTGATTACTGCGCGTACATTGAAGCCCCTCTCGCTCAGATAACGAACCAAATGGCTCCCCACGAAGCCAGCGGCGCCGGTTACAGCTATACGTTCTTTCCCAGTCAAAACCATGGATATCCTTATTATTTATCTAAAATTCAGATTCATTATAGTTGAAATTATTTTTATTGTAAATGCGGGCTAATTTGCCATTACAGTCGGATTATGATAAAATTTTTTTCAGGTGGGTAAGGAGAAAAAAAATGGAAAACCAATCATTGGAAATTATCAAAAGAGCCATTTTACTGGAACATCGGGGAAAAGCCTTGTATGAATCGGTAGTTCAAACAAGTGAAGTCGAAGAAGTAAAAGAGCTATTCAAAATTCTAGCCGCTGAAGAGGAAAAGCATATTGAAATTCTGAACTCGCAATTCAACCGCGCAGCCAACGGCGATGACTTTGACAAGATAGAACTTGAAGAACGGATGAAAGATACAGACAAAATTTTATCCCGGGAGATAGTCAAAGCTATTTCTGGAGCCGGTTACGAGGCAGCAGTCATCGCCGCGGCGCTGGAGTTTGAAAAAAAAGCCGTGGAATTTTATAGCCATAGGTCGGATACCGCAGAAAAATTAAATGAAAAAAAGCTCTATAAGTGGCTTACCGAATGGGAAAAAGGACACATGGCGATGTTGGCGGATCTGGACAAAAATCTCAGAGAGCAAATCTGGTACGATAATAGCTTCTGGCCATTTTGAACGAAAGTCCCGGCAAGATATATGCCTCTTCTTTACAAACGAAAAGACTAAAATTTCGTAATATTTCAATTAGACGCAAACGAGGAGACAATATGACGCAAAAGTTATTCCTATTCATTTTTTCGTTTATCACACTAATCGCTTTGCCGGCCTTACCAGCGATTCCCGCAGTAGACTCCGGGGAGATCGTCATCGATCAATGGTTAGCTTTGGGGCCCATGCCTATCCCCAATACTGAAATCGAATTACTGGGCAATGAAAAAAACATTCTAAAATTCAATCATGTAGCGATCCACTCCTTGAAGCCCTCGATCGATGAAACTATCGAATGGCCCGGCGAACTACAATTCACCTGGAAACCAATTCAATCCGTCTCGTTCCAAACCTCCTCGCACCAGGTATTGTATCTCGCGACTTATCTGGAAACCCATCGTTGGCTTCAAACAGACATTTTCATACGGAACGTCGATAACCCGTTTATCCTGTATCTAGATGGCGAGGCGCAAAAAACAAGCAAGACTGAGGATGGAGATGCCTGGAAATCGGAACTCACGCTGACAAACGGAAGCCATAGATTGATAATAAAAGTCTTATTGAAGAAGGACAAGCCGTTGGCCTCGACCATCGTGCTTCAAAACAAAGACGCCTTCAGCCAGGACCCCATCGAGGTCTCGACAAATTCGATCGGGCTTCTGGACACATCCCATATATTGAATACCCGTCGGGTTTCCCGTCTAAAACTATCTCCCGATGGAAGTAAAGTGGCGGTGTCCATTAGCTATACATCTCCTCGAGATGGGAAAAACAAAAAATGGCTGGAGATCCTTTCGGTTGCCACAGGAACCTGTGTTTTTTCTTCCCGGAGCTCCGGCGATATGCAAGATTTCTCATGGTTGAAAGACTCCCGTCATTTCTCTTATACTTCAACCTCCAAAGGAAAAACCAACCTTTTTCGTTACGATATTTCCACTCATGAACAGGAGAAAATGCTCTCCGATATCGTCAATTTCAATAGTTACACCTGGGCTCCCGACAATTCATACCTCATTTATACCGTTTATTCAAAAAAAGAAGATAACGGCATCTATAGACATATAGAGGAAATCGACGATCGCGCCTCCTTTGCGAGATACCAATATGCGATGTACCTATTCTATCCCCAGGGAAAGGTTACTCACAAGATCGGCGACAAAGACCGGAATTACAGTATCGCCGCCATCAGTCCGGATAACAAACATGCGCTTTTGATCAAAACAGTGGAAGATGCGCAGAACAGGCCTTACAATAAAACTATCGTCTATCTCTTGAATACCATTGATCTCTCGGGAAGAGAACTTTTGAATCATCGCTTCATCGGCCCGATAACATGGTCTCCCGACTCAAACCACTTGCTGATCCTGGGCGGTCCCTCCGCGTTTGACGGCATCGGCAAGACAATTCCAGAAAATGTGACTCCCAACGACTACGACAATCAAGCATTTCTTTATGACATTTCGACAGGGGACGTTCGACCTATTTCAAGGGAATTCAGACCTTCGATAGAATCTGCATACTGGCATCAGCAGGATAACGCTCTATTCTTCAAAGTAACGGAAAAGGCGAATGGCAACCTCTATCGTTTTTCGACCAAAACAGAGAATTACCTCAGACTCGATACACTTGTAGATTCAATTCAATTCATATCATTCGCACAAGATCAAAATATAGCGGTGTACTGGGGATCGGGAGTCTCAAATCCCGATAAACTATACAAAATTGATTTGAAAAAAAGAAATGCCTCCTTACTAAAAGATTACAATCGGGATTTGTTTGAAAATATACGGTTGGGGCAGGTAAAGGACTGGAATTTCACTACGGAAGATGGAAAAACAATAACAGGCCGCATCTACTTCCCTCCGGATTTCGACATCGATAAAAAATACCCATGCATTGTAAATTATTATGGCGGTACCAGTCCTGTGCGTCGCAGTTTTGGCGGCAGGTACCCGAGGAATTGGTATGCGTCGCAGGGATACATCGTGTATGTTTTGCAGCCGACAGGAACCGTCGGTTTCGGCCAGGAAAATTCAAGTATTCATGTCAACGATTGGGGTCAGGTCACAACGCAGCAAATAATCGCAGGCATCAAACAATTGACAGCCGCCCACCCATTTATAGACCCAAACCGGATTGGCGCGATCGGAGCATCCTACGGCGGCTTCCTCACTCAATACCTGGCCGCCAATACAGACCTTGTGTCGGCATTTGTTTCCCATGCCGGTATCAGCGCCCTATCGAGCTATTGGGGAGTTGGGGATTGGGGGTACTCATACAGCGCGATCGCCACCGCCGAGAGTTTCCCCTGGAACCGCAAGGACATTTATGTGGAACGGAGCCCGCTCTTTATGGCGAACCGCATCACAAAACCGCTTCTGTTACTGCATGGCAGCGCCGATAACAATGTCCCCCCCGGTGAAAGCTACCAGATGTACACCGCCCTGAAGCTTCTCGGAAAAGAAGTTGAATTGATCACCTTCAATGATGAAAAACATTGGATTCTGGATTATGAGAAGAGGCTCCATTGGATGAGGACGATTATCGCCTGGTTCGATAAATGGCTAAAAGGCCAACCCGAACATTGGGACCATTTATATGGGAGCGCCGAACATTAGAAAAAGGGCAGGCTCCACGCCTGCCCGCTTAATTATTTGTCTCATTTAAGATACAAAATTACTTTTCAGTCCTATTGATAACATTTATATAATTGTAAGGAATTTCGATTCCCGCTTCATCAAATGCCTTTTTCACCCTGATATTGAGTTCACGGTCCACAGCCCATTGTTCCCCGGGAGCCGTTTTGGAAAGAATTCTGAATCCCATTGATGATTCGCCCAATGAGATAATCCCCTGAGGAGTTGGTTCTTCTATAAATTTATTCTTCCATTCCGGATCATGCGATATCTGCAGGCAAACCTCACCGAGTATTTCCATCACTTTCTTAGGCTCGGCATCATAGGATACTCCAACGTTTGTTACGGCCCTCGACCATTTATGGGTCAAATTAGACACACTGGAAATATTCCCATTGGGAATGATATGAACGGTTCCAGCCAAAGAACGCAGTTTAATGGTACGAAAGGAAATTTTCTCTACAGTACCGGTATTCCCGTTGATTTCCACGACATCGCCTAGCGCCAGTTGTTCCTCCATCAACATGAAGAATCCGGAGAAAAAATCCTTTACCAATGATTGGGCTCCAAAACCGATCGCCAATGATAATCCGCCTGCGGCGACCAGGAATGGGGCGTAATCTATTTCCAGCTCCCCCAATACCCAGAGGATTGCCAAAATCCACAGAAAAACCTTGACAATTGAAAGAACAACTGAAAACAACGTCACATACCTCTGTTTATAATGAGGATCCAGATCGGGACTATGCTCGAGCTTTCCCAGCACCTTGTCGGCAATACGGCGCGACAACCGTATAAGTACCAAAACAAGGGCAATGGCAATAATAATGATCAATGTTCCTTTACCGGCCTGCCGCCACAACAAACCCATCCGCTGCCGTTCATACATTTTAATGTCTTCGTCAATATTTGCAATTTTTTGTGTAAGAGTTTTTATTTTATTATCGCTCAAATATATGAAGGTCTTGGTGGTATTGAGGCGGGGGCGCTCCAGACCATTGAGACGCACCTCGCGTACTTCGGCGGATATCTGGTCTGCCAGGCGTGTTACAAAATCACGGGAACTTCGCGCTTTTTTTCTTAATTCCCCAACCTCTTTCGATTTCTCTTCCACCTTCGCAGTCCGCTCCGCTTCAGTTTTTCTTAGGCCTTCCAGACGGCCAGATTCTTCCTCAATCTCCTCTCGAAAATTGATTCGATCCTGCCTCAGCCTCTCAATCCTATCCGAGACACTGATCGATTGCGTCAAACTTCCTGCTTTCGTTTTCTGCTCATCTTCTATCTCTTTACTGCGGGAGAGCAATTGAAGGCCTTCAAGTTGTTTTTCCAACCGCTCAATTTGTAAAGCAACTTCGTTAATTCTTTTTTGAACCTCAATAATGCTTCCGGGATCCTTCCCCCCATATTCCCTTAATTTTGCAACAATGTTCGTTCTAAGAGCAGGTTGTTCTTCGGCAAGCTTCAGTAGATATGGCAGAAACTCATCTTCCAACACATTATAATGGTTAATAAAAAAATCAAATTTCCGTTTGTTGAAATCTAAACGCTCCACTAATTGGTTTATCTTATCTAGCTCATCAAATCCCGGGACATTCGCGGGAGAATAGTCTTCAAGAACCTTGACGCTGGCCGCTAGTTCTTCCAATTTTAATTCCAGGGCCTGTAATTTTTCTGGCCGCCAATCCTCCTGGGACCACATAAAAAAGCTCAAGCAAAACAATCCTAACAATATGATGTGGAATCTTTTCACTTTTCCGACTCCTTAAAATGAAATTAAACATGCCGGGCATATTTTTTTTATTATATCATAAACACTTTTTCCCCACGCAGTTACAAAAAGATATTTCCAGATTTTTTAATATTTTTAAAATTTGACATTCTCCATAAAATAGATTATAGAAAATATATTAAGGTGGGAATTAGGAGGCGTTATGAAAAACACATTAATGACTCTCATCATTGTCGCGTTTGTTTTCTCGATAGGCTATGCGGAAGATTTCACTTATATTGGTTCAAAAAAATGTAAAATGTGCCATAAAGGTGAAAAAAAAGGGATGGTATTCGAAAAATGGGAGAAAGGACCGCATGCCAAAGCCTTTGAAACTCTAAAAAAAGAAGGCGCCGAAACGAAGCCCGAATGCCTTGTTTGCCACACAACTGGTTACGACAAAAGTGGGTACAAAATCGGCGAGGCGAACGCGGCGGATTTTGAAGGCGTCGGATGCGAATCCTGCCATGGACCGGGTTCGGCATACAAAAAAATAAGCGTCATGAAAGACAAAGCCCAGGCAATGGAAAACGGTCTGATAATCCCTGACGCGAAAGTCTGCACGCAATGCCATAATGAAAAAAGCAAAGACTTCAAGGGTTTCAAATTTGACGAATATGTGAAAAAAATCGACCATACCTATATTAAAAAATAGAGGCGGATTTCCAAACACCACTATTTACAGGGGCGTTGTGCGTGACAGCGCCCCTTATAGTTTCAACCACCAAAAATCAGTTCCCGCTCATCATGGCCGACACGTCGTCTCCCGCATCACCGGTTGGTTTGATATTGAATTTCTCTATCAATACCCCGGCGACAGTTGGAGATAAAAATGCCGGCAACGTCGGCCCCAAACGAATCCCCTTGAATCCAAGGTGCAGCAAAGCGAGCAACACGGCAACCGCCTTTTGTTCATACCACGCCACATCGAAGGACAGCGGGAGATCATTTATATCCTCCAACCCAAACACATCCTTCAATTTGAGGGCGATAACCGCCAATGAATAAGAATCATTACATTGACCTGCATCGAGAACTCTTGGAATTCCGCCGATATCTCCTAATTTCAATTTATTGTAGCGATATTTGGCGCATCCGGCGGTTAAAATCACAGTGTCTTCGGGCAAAGCTTCAGCCACTCCTGTAAAGTATTCACGGGATTTTTGCCTGCCATCGCAGCCGGCCATCACGATAAACCGTTTTACGGCCCCTGATTTGACTGCCGCCACAACCTTATCCGCAAGAGCTAAAACCTGATTGTGGGCAAAGCCGCCGACTATTTCCCCGTGTTCGATTTCCCTGGGCGCGTCACATTTTTTTGCCAGCTCGACTAATTTCGAAAAATCCTTCCGCTTGCCGTCTTCCCGGTCCGGAATGTGTTCGACGCCTGGATATCCAGCCATACCCGTTGTAAAGATACGGTCTTTGTAGCTATCTTTCACCGGAACAATGCAATTCGTAGTCATCAGAATTGGACCGTTGAAGGACTCGAACTCTACTGCTTGCTTCCACCACGCATTCCCATAGTTTCCCACAAAATGATCATATTTTTTAAACATAGGGTAATAATTTGCAGGAAGCATCTCGCTGTGAGTATACACATCCACTCCAGTCCCTTTGGTCTGTTCCAGCAACTCCGCCATGTCTTTAAGATCGTGTCCAGAAATGAGAATGCCGGGATTCTCTCTAACACCTATGTTCACATGGGTTATTTCCGGATGCCCATAGGTAGCGGTATTTGCTTTATCAAGCAACGCCATAGTCGTTACAGCCATCTCTCCCGCTTTAAGGACATACCCCACCATTTCGTCCACAGAAAGATCTTTGGTGGTAGATGCCAACGCCTCAACGAAAAAATCGTAGATCGCCGGATCATCATAACCCAATACCGCCGCATGATGGGCATATGCCCCGATGCCTTTCAATCCGTATACCAGCAACTCACGCAATGACCGCACATCTTCGTTTTCAGTCGAAAGTACGCCGACAGAGGCGGCTTTCACATAAAAATCGTCATCGTCTGCAAGAAGCCAGACAGCAGCATCGCCCATTTTTTCGGAAAAGGCTTTTCCGTATTTTTTCTCAAATTCCGATTTGAAAGATTCGCTTATGGAGGCCCTTTTAGCGAGGCCTTCCTTGATGAGTCCGATGATTCGCGAATTATCGAAATTGGCATTGGTGATGGTGGCAAACAAAGATTTTGCAATAAAATCACCCGCGCCGTCTCCCTTTCCAAGATGTTTTTTTGCCAATTCGGACCAGAGAGAAATTCCTTTTAGAGTGTAAATTAATAAATCCTGAATGTTCGCAGTATCATCCTTTTTCCCGCAGACACCGGCCATTGTGCATCCAGAATTTTTCGCAGTTTCTTGACATTGATAACAAAACATAATCCCCTCCTACATTTCAAGGATATTCAAATAATTTATTTTTTCAAATTATTTCGCCATTTATCGAAATTGTATATTGCCTGAACGGAATGACCGTTCCAGACAACACGAGCGCCTTTTGAACGATCGAAACAGCGCCTGAACAACAAGGAACTTCCATGTGCGCCACAGACACAGACTTTATATTTTTTTCCTTGAAAATAATTGCCAATTTTTCTACATATTCTTCAATCGTTCGATCAAGTTTCGGACAAAACATAATAGCAACTTTATCTTTTAAAAACCGCTGGTGAAAATTGGCATACGCGAACGGTACACAATCGGCGGCGACCAGTAAATCGGAGCCCTCTAAATATGGTGCATTCGGATTCAGCAATTGTAGTTGTACCGGCCAATTGCGCAAATGGGACGGTTGGCTGAAATTGGAATTCCCGCTGCTATTTGTCGATACGCCACCTCGCTCAATTTGCCGATATGCCACACCCGGACAACCGCCAGCATGATGATTCCCGGAAATGGTTTTCCCATCAGTTGGAACCGGAATCCCTTTTTCCTGGAGAAATGCAACGGCCTCTTGATAATATCCGGTTTCGCCATGATCCCTCAAATGTTCTAAATGTGCCCTGACGACATTAGCCCCCTGCCCGGCGACATTTTCCATGACCCGACGCTCGTCGTATGGTTCGGCTTCCCGCTCTTCAACCGAGATAGCGCCCAGGGGACATTGCCCCAGACACGCGCCAAGACCATCACAAAATAGGTCGCTCACCAGGCGCGCCTTCCCATCGACAATCTGCAACGCGCCTTCCGGGCAATTGGGAATACACAATCCACAACCATTACATTTATTTTCATCAATTTGAATTATGTTTCTTTTCATTGTTATCTCCATTTCCAGTAAACATTCACTTACTATTTTTAAAATAGCTCAAACAATCTCATCTGTCAACCCAAAAATTCATTTTTGTTTGAGGCATAGTGAAAGAGAATAAAAATAGACTTAGTTTTCAACAAATATTGATAAATAATATTGATATTTTTTTTTCTTTACTATACTATATATTTTTCAATGAATTCCCAAAATTTCTTAAGGTGAAACAATGAAAATACACCAGGTTTTAGATCAATTATTTGTCTTTAAAAAAATTGGCGATGATTGCCTCGGCATCAACTATAGAGTTGGCGAACTAAAAGGCAATAAACCATCAGCTCACAAGTTGGTTACTGAAATTTACCCATACATTTTTAATGATACAAAGTTTCGGAGCCAGGCTATTTCAATCCTTGAAACCGTAGGCAAATTGGGCATCCCAAACCTTTACGCACCGGAGAGGATAATTCAAAAAGAGGACAATTGTTACCTTGTTTATCCGTATATTGCAGGGAAATCACTCGACAGGGTTCTGGAAGAAGCCGGGCAAAAGAATCTAACAGTTCCATTCAGTCTCGCTTTCCAGTTGATAATGGCAATCGGGAATATCATCAAAATGGGTACGTCCATTCACCTGGAAGGGTCACGCTTTTTCCACGGATTTCTGACTCCCGACAACATCATCGTGGGAAATAACGGAAAACTATATCTAAAGTATTATGGTCTGTGGCCTTTCATCACTCAAAAAGAAGATATCTGCGGTAAAACCATCTCGAAGTACGGCTCCTGGTTAGCGCCTGAATTTATCAAACGCGAGGAAATCGTTCCCCAGGCGGATATTTACTACCTGGGATACCTGGTTTATCGCATGCTGACAGGGAAATATTTTGCTTATCTCCCGGGAGAAGATTTCGACACAACAATCACAAATATTAGTTTCGCTTCGGATATTCCGCTTACCGACAAAGATTTTCTAACAAACATCATCGAATTTTTCCGCAAAACCTTGAATCCAGATATACGCAAACGATTTTCAGGTACCGAGGAGCTAATCAAATATATTGAAAACCATTTCAAAATAAAGGACACAGGACTGGTTTCACCGGAATTAGCATCTTTTATGTTTTCAGTCTACAAAGAAGGTATCGAAGACGCAAAGAAAGAATTGCAGCAAGAACTGTCGGCCCCCATCCCTGAGCGTAAAACAGATTCTATAGGCGGAACGTTTATTTCGACAACAATTCTCGAAGAACCTAAAAATTCAAAATTAAAATACGTTGGACTGATCGCATTCGTAATCATTTTGATTGGTGCCGGGACATTTTATTATCTCAACCGGATAAGCGCGGCGGAACAGCGGCAAGTCGAAGGGATGATGCAAAAAATATCCCAATTGGAGCAACACTATCAGCTACAGATTGAAAACCTTCGCAACACCTATGAGGAAAAATTCCAACAAGATCACCAGAACAAGGACGCGCATCTGGCCGAACGCGACAAACTTATCCGCGAAATAGAAAGTCAGAGAAAACGCGAGATCGAATCAATACGCACTCAATTACAAGACAAAGGCGTGGACCTCAAAGAAACTGAAAAAACAAAGATCCCCAAAAACACAAAAAAAGATGACGCTTCAGTCAATCAGACAGAAAAAGCGGTTACAGTCAAAAAAGGATCCGATACGACAGCGGCTTCATTAAAAGAACAAAAGCTTAAGGATGAAGGAAAAACAATACCTGCAACACCGGTAATTGTGGCGCTTTCCAACGTGACGGTAAAACCGGAAAAAATTATAGAAAAAGAACCCGTATTTACGGCCGATATTGCGAGGAATTACCAGGGCAAGCGAGCGACGATCCAGGCGATGCTCCTGGTAAACCAGGAGGGAAACGTTGAAAAAGTAAAACTCCTGAACTCGCCTAAGCTCCCGAAAGACCTTGAAAACGCGATTGTTTCTGCATTTATGGATTGGACTTATACACCTGCTCAGAAAGATAAAATTCCTGTCAAAGTGTGGATCCCTGAAACCATAAAATTCTCTATCGACCGCCCATCGTCTTCGGAACCTAATCGCAATCAAAAGGCAGATCAAACTCCTGGTTCGATTCATACTTCGGCTACAGAAATTTTCACGTTAGGGGAAGTGGGAACTCAGCCCATTAAAATTTCCGGCAATGATCCGGCTTTCTCCAAAGCAATTCGCAAAACCTATGCGGGCAGAAGAGCGACAGTGGAATCGGAGTTACTTATTGATGAAAACGGGAATGTGATCGATGTTAAAACCTCGGGTAATATCCCTGATGAAATCAAGACTATTATTGTGCAAAACTACAAAACGTGGAAATACAAGCCGGCCCTGAGAGAAGGAAAAATAGTAAAAACCTGGCTGCCCATCTCGTACAAGATCTTATTCAAACGCTGAATCGTCGGGAAACACAATCGAACAACACTATTCTCTCATAAATCTCAGGGATCAGGAACTCCTGATCCCTGAGATTTTTATTATAGATTTGATTAATCGTTAATCTTTACTTCCAGTGTCAATAACTTCAACTTTCTTTACAGTGCCATCGACATTGGTCACAGCAACATAGCCGATAGAATAAGGTTCGTTCTTTATGTATTCCCTTATCTCGATATCGTCCTTAAACAAACGGATCTGCGTGTTTTTTCCGGTAAACAATTTTTTCTTCCAGA
>JAHELQ010000015.1:18816-23759 GCA_024644125.1 Candidatus Aminicenantota bacterium
AGGAAATCTTTGTGAAGTTCGCCCTCTTTAAGAACTGCGATTTTAATCTTCCCTCCCGCATCCCAATTGATTTTTTTCCCTAAAAATATTTTCTTCAATTCCGAAAGTTCCATTTTGTCATTCTGATTTTCCGGATTGACAACAATGGCGAAATTGCTAGCAAAGCACGCTATGCTAAAGGCCATAAGTATCAAGATGAATATAATGGTGTTGGATCTCATTTCACCCCCCTTTTAGAAATTAAATGAAAACTTCGCCACAAACATATTCCATTTTCTTTCAGGCGCCGGAACCGGCGAAAACACCCACGATTTCCCCATACCGTCAATTTTGTGCCATTCAATTTTAAATGTCCAGTTGAAGTTGATATCGAATCGTAAGCCGAAAGCCAAATCCTTCTGCCAGCCATAATAATCCGGTAATCCCTGGGCCATCGAGCTTTGCCCGGTGGTATCGCCTTTGTTAGTGATGAACCGGTCGTAGAGTGCGGTAAACGTGAGCCTGTCCCCAATCATATACGACGCCATCACATACCAACCTTGCATCGTTTCAGCGGAAACCTCCTGCATCTGCCCGAACATCTCCATTTTAATCAAAGGCAACAATTCCATGTACTCGGAAATAATGGTGAGATCTCCGATGGAAAATTCCCCTGACAGGAAAAACGAATTTTTCAACTCCATACTTCCCATCAACGGAAAATACCCCTCCAACGGGTGGCTGACAATCGAATTCATCTCGCCTTTTAAATAGGTATAGGTGCCCCCCAAACGAAAACCCGGAAGCGGTGTGTTCCAGATCACTCGCCCGCCGCAGAATATCTCGGTATCCATGCCGATTTCGGTCATCGAAAGCCCCATCTGGGACAATATGGCATTGGAGGCTACCTGAATTTGTAACAAATGTGGCGCGCCCTCCGGGTGATACACTGTGCCGACAAAAAAGTGATAATCCAATTCGCCAATCGCTTTCAGATCCAGACTCCCATACACTCCCAAACCGTCGTAAGCGACAAAAACCGGCCGCATCGACTCATCATAAATACTCTGCGGCAAAATCGCCATTGGATGGAGCGCGTCTGTATCGCGAACTTCATTGAAAAATCCCACCGGCGTCTTTACTTTCCCGACCCGCAGACCGAACGCTTCCGAGACCCGGTAATCCGCATATCCCCAATCCAATTTGATGTTATGGTTCTCGATCGGGCCGAAATCCCTTGCAAAAATTTGAAATCCCAGATGAAGCTTGTCGGATAAATCTACAGAAAATGTCGCGCCAAACTCACTCATCTCAAAGGATCCATTCTTGCTGGAATTCGGTATGAAATCATTTCCCGTGGAATAAATATAGCCCTGGGACAGAAATCCGTTAAATTGGATTTTATCCGAAATGTTTTCACATCTGAGAGCAGGCGCAATCATCAGCGTTACTCCCAGGAAAAGGAAAAGTAATACAGCCTTTTTCAAAGTTTCCTCCTCAAAATCTATTTTGGATATTTTTTGCCGCCTTTAATAAGCCGCCTCGCCATGATGGCAAATGTCCGTACAAAAAAACGACGGCAAAAAATTATAGAAGAATTCATACTATAAAAAAATATGTTTTTTTTCAATATCTAAATACGATTATTTGTAGGTTTAAAATCATTTGCGCCCAGATAACTATTAAATGCCCGCTTTTGTCCGTTGAAACAGAGCCCATAAATCCGAAGGAATCAACGGCCGGAATCGCTGAATATCTTCATGATATATATACGCCAACAACATCTGGAAATACGTCTTGAAAGACTCCATACCAGATCCATCATAATCGGCATTGGCGATCATGTTATTCAGAAGTTCCACTGTCCTTTCTTTTTCACCCCCGGGTAATTGGGCAAAATAAACCGCCTGCTGGGTCATCCTGTGAATGAACTCGATGAACTCCTGTTGCTCCTCATTTTGCGGGTCAAAATCTTCGGCATTGCACCGGGTATCGGCTAAAATGGCGGCGAATTCATCCCGGGAGAGTTTGTCCTTCAACGCAATGATTCGTTGTTTGGCCTCCGCGGCCTCAACCGCCGATAGACGGGAGAACACTTTCCAGGCTTCGATATAATCGCGGAGAGCCCCCTTCAAATCCCCTCCGGCCTCATGCGCCTGAGCAATAAAGTAGTGACGGATCGCGGTGCCCGCCTCATCATTCATCCCCCGACAAATATCCAGCGAATGTTCAAAATGATCGAGCGCAGCATCCATATCGCCCGTTGACTGATAAATCTGTCCCATCTGCAAGTAAGACGCCGCTACGCCAGCCTCATCCCCATTTTTCTCCATCACCTCCACAGATTGCCGAAACAACTCCAGAGCCTCCATATCATCGCCTCTGGCCCTGAGAATCAATGCGATTTGGTGCTGCGACCTGGAGCGTTCAGTTTCATCCGATGACTCCCCAAAACGTTCCATGGCACGGTTGTAGAATTCCAACGCCTGGTCGTAATTCTTTTCGAGCGAATGGACATACCCTATTTGCCGAAGTGCCAGCGGCACGTTGCTATCTTCACCGGTCTTCTCCCATACCTTCAATGCGCGGGCAAGCGATTCCCTCGCCTCGGCAAGACGGCCGTACCGGGTATATAGATTCCCCATCGCATAATCAGCGGCCGCCCGGTTCTTTTCATTCAATTCATTCCCGTGTATTTCAAGCAATAGACGGAAGGAAAAATCAAGGAAACCGATCCGATCAAGGTAATCCCCCAGGCCGAATGTGGCTTCGGCGGCGGCGTCCCAGGCCCCGGCCTCTATAAAATGGCGTCTGGCTTCCAGAATGTCGTCCATCGATTTATTGCCCTGGGGATCTTTTAAATTTTCAAAAAACCGCCCGCATTCCCGATGCAAGCCCCGCCGCTCCTGTTTCGCCATCTCGGTCAATACAACTGAGCCGACCGCTGGATGTACGGAATACCGTTCCGACTCCGGGTCATATTCCAGCAGACCTGATTCGAGAACCGCCGCCCGTAATTCACTCGATACTACCAGACTGTGGAATTCCAGAGCGGACCGGCCGACGGGGAACCGGTACGCAGACAGCGTCCGGATCAAAGAAAGCTGAGCCGGTTCAAGATGCGTCAGAATCCGGACGGTAAACAGGCGAATCAACTCTTCGCCCCGCCGTCTTTTCCGCGCCACCGTCAATTTCAAACCTGAAATCGAACGTTTCAAGTCCGCCCAGGACACTTCCCCACCGGCTTCGTTTTTATTCTCAAACCAGACAACCGAATCCAGCAATCGCATCACAAGAGGATTACCTCCAATCTCACCATACAAATCCTCTGCGATCCCACTACCTATGCCCGATAACCGCGTCAACCGCCCCATCCCTTCGACAAATTCCTCAAGAGAGAGTTCATCGATCTCAACGGTATCGAAGCCTTCGATATCCAGAGAGGAAGAGACAAGCAACGAAACATCCTTCCTTTTTAGCGCATCCTGGAACAAACTCATCATCGCCTTCAATTGCGGACTGGAAAAATCGCCCTCTTCCGTTAGATTGTCCTCGAAATTATCCAGAATGACCACAAGTTTCCCGCTCGCCAGATAATTCTCCGCTACCCATCCCCATTTGGCTTCCAATGAAGAGGTGGAGAGAAATATCTGTTCGGCCTCCAGATTCCCGGAATCTCTTATTTTCAACAACAACTCTTTTACTATCAATTCAGGTTCAGTCTTTCCCCGGACCAGAACAAAATCATACCCTTTTTCCCGCAATACAGAAACACAGTGGGCCAACACAGTGGTTTTTCCGGTTCCATCCGAACCAGTGACAGCGATGACCGCTTGCCTGGATTCGATTGCTTCGACAACTTTCTTAATTGGATAGTCGGGGACGCACAAATAATGCCCCGTATCTTTCAGTTTTAATTCAATCGGCAATTGCGCCTTCTTATTCATGAATCGACCTCCAAACTAACCTTTTCACACTCTCAACGCAAACAATGCGTAAAACGCGGCGGCTTTTTCAAGATGATCGACAGGGACATGCTCGTATGGCGTATAGGCCAGATATTCATCTCCTGGTCCAAACCCAATGCACGGTATCCCATAGAAGCCATTGATAATCGCGCCGCTGCTTGAAACGTCCCATTTCCCCAATTCCGGCAACGAGCCGAACAAATCATCAAAACAATTGACGGCGGAGATCACCACAGGATGATTGGCAGGCATTTTCCATGCAGGATAATATTTGCACATCCCGGCCGAAAGACCGGTATATGATTTTGATTTGTATTTTAAAATCTCCACCTGAGCCGGAGCGCTTTGCAACATCGTTTCAATTTCGGCGATCGCCGATTCCCGGGTTTCGCCCCAGGTCAGCCTACGGTCCACATGAATCTTCGCGTAATTGGGAACCGATTGCATTGACGGGCTCAACGAAATGAATTCGGAAACGAGAGCCGAACCCTTTCCCAGAAATGGATCGACAAAACATGATTTATCAAGCTTTTCCAAATAGAGACAGGCCCTGGAAGCGAGGTAGACCGCGTTCACTCCCACACCGGAATTTTCCCCCTCGGGCAATCCTCCGCGAAACGTCACGGACAATTCGATCCGCCCCCTTTGCCCCCGGTTCACCTTTAAATTTGTCGGTTTTGTCAGCAAAACGACATCCGGTTTGATATGATCGTTCTCAATTATATATTTCCAACTAAGGCCATCGCACGCTTCTTGCATCACTGTCCCGGTAAAAAAAATCGTTAGCCCCCGGTCGAATCCAACTTCCTTCAAAATCCTGCCTGCGGTTACAAAAGACGCCGCTCCGGCTTTTTGGTTGACACTTCCCCTGCCATGGACAAAGTCCCGGTCAATCAAACCGGAGTAAGGATCGGTCTCCCATTTTTCCAGAACGCCGGGCTCCCTGATGTCGAGATGCGCATCGATGACCAGCAACCGTTTCCCTTCGCCGATCCT
>JAHELQ010000344.1 GCA_024644125.1 Candidatus Aminicenantota bacterium
CCATTCCCGATTATTTCGAAAACCGGTTCCATGATCGTTCGAATGTATTGCGGATCGTGTCCGCGTTTTTCATTTTGGTGTTTTTTTTGATCTATACCTCTTCCGGTTTTGTGGCAGGCGCCAAATTGTTTAGCACTGTGTTTGAATTGCCCTATACATTGGGACTCTTGATCGGCGCGTTGGTAATCATCTCCTATACTTTCCTGGGGGGATTCAACGCGGTGAGTTGGACTGATTTTATCCAGGGCACCATCATGTTTTTCGCAGTACTCACCGTACCCATTATCGGGCTCAATGCTATCGGGGGGTTCGGGAAATTCAACGGCGCCGTTCAAAGTATCAATCCTGAATTGTTAAATATGTTCACCGATTCCAAAGGCGAGGAGCTTTCGTGGATCGCTGTGGCATCCCTATTGGCCTGGGGCCTCGGTTACTTTGGGCAGCCTCACATCCTGGCGCGGTTCATGGCCATTCGCTCCTCTTCCCAGATCAAGCAGGCGCGACACATTGCCATGGTCTGGGTGGTGATCAGTCTGGCTAGCGCGGTCTTGATCGGAGTCGTCGGCCGGGTGTACTTGAAGACATTCCTCGCAGGCAATTCATCTGAAACGGTTTTTATGGAATTGGTGAACGCCCTGGTTCATCCGTTACCGGCGGGAGTTTTACTGGCTGCCATTCTTGCCGCCATCATGAGCACCGCGGATTCACAATTGTTGGTAACCTCATCCGCCATCACCCAGGATTTTTACAAAGTGTTGTTTCGCAAGAACGCAGGCTCGCGGGAACTACTCTGGGTAGGGCGACTGGCTGTGGTGTTGGTGGCGATGGCGGCGTTTGTCATCGCCCTGGATCCTGACAGCAGCGTGTTGGGGTTGGTGGCCTACGCCTGGGGTGGATTCGGAGCGGCGTTCGGTCCATTGATAGTGATTTCCCTCTTCTGGAAACGGATGACCCGTAACGGCGCCATTGCCGGGATCGTGACCGGAGGATTGACTGTCTTGATCTGGAAACAATTACACGGCGGTATCTTCGAGTTATATGAGATTGTTCCCGGTTTTATCCTGTCTGCAGCCATCATTCTAACGGTTAGCTTATTGGACAGGCCGCCGCAACCAGAGATTGTCGCCGAATTCGACAGTGTTGGCGCCAGTGAAATCTAAGCCGTTATTGAGATTTGTGAATGCCAAATGTCCGTGGCCGTTGCCCAATTGGTCGCTGATGTCGTAGATCGCTCCCATCACGGTGAGTTCTTGCCGTTTCACCAGATTATGATACCGTTGAATAGCGGATTCCACCTGGTAATCGATATTCGCTAAAGTACCTTCCAGCACAGGATCATTACCGTTTTCCTTCACCTTGATCCGGTTTAGCGCCGGAGCGAGCCCTTCCAATTCCCGTTTGATCGAATCCGGTTCGTGATCGAATCCCGCCAGGAAGGCTGAGATAGCTCCACAGCAGGTATGTCCCAGAATCAACAGAAGAGGGGTTTTGAGGTGGAGAATCCCGTAATCGACGGAGCCTGCGCTGGTGGCGATTTGATTGCCGATATTCTCGATAGTGAAGATTCTGTCGATGGCGTCCGGCATCACCACATGAGGGTGAACTCTGGAATCGGAGCAGGTTACCATCGTGATGGAGGGTTGCTGTTTTTGGCAATGCGTCTGGAAATAACTGTCGCACCGGGCGCTCAGGAATTCTCTATTCCCGGAGATGAGGGCGCGGATAATGTCGGGGATGTGCGCCGAATGATGTGTCATGGAGGAACCTCCTGTTCCCTGGAGATTTAGTGTTTAAGCAGAATTGTAATCCCTCGCTTTGACAAAAGTCAAGAGGAAAACCTCAGAATATCAGTTTGTTAGCAGGAAAAGGCGCTTGAGGATATTGGCGTTCCTGGGAGTCAGGCGGGCGCCCAGGTATTTTTGGACTGCCCGGCGATTGATTCTTGACAAGGTAGGATAGGGGTAAATGCGGTTATAGAGTTTACTGAAAGGGATCCCGAGGGTCATCGCTCCAATTGCTTCACCGGATAGTTCTCCCGCGTGTCTGGCGATCATTGTACCGCCGACGATTTTTCCTTTTTCGAGATGTACTTTCAAGAGGCCTTGCACGAGACCTTCGCATATGGCGCGGTCCACATGTTTTAACTCGATGGAGATAGTCTGGAATTTCTTGTTTTGAAGCTCCAGCTCGCGACTTTGTTTACCGAACGTGGCTATTTCTGGATCTGTGTAAGTAACCCAGGCGATTTTGGATCGGTCAACGTTTCGTTTGAATGGGCTGAGCATGTTTCGAATAACCAGCGCCGCCTGGTATTCCGCCCAATGGGTGAACATGTAATCTCCCGCCGCGTCTCCGCAGATGTACACATGCTTGTTGGTGGTGCGCAATGTTTTATCCGCTTTGATGCGGCCGTTTTCCACCGCGATCCCCGCTGCCTCGAGATTCAGACCTTCAATGTTCACTAGCCGGCCTACGGCCGCCAAAAGCTGGTCAAAGGGGACAGGCATCTCTTTGTTCAGGTGGCGAATGATAAGAGTGTGGGAATCTGCGAAACGGACTGGAGTGTGGCCGGTCAGAATTTTCATCCCTTCCTCTTGAAGTGCTGTTCCCAGAATTGTTGCGATATCGGCATCTTCTTTGGGCAGGATTTGTTGCCCACGGGTGACGAGGGTCACCCTCGCTCCCAGGCGTTGGTAAGCCTGGCCGACTTCTACACCGATGGGGCCGCCGCCGATGACCAGGAGTCGTCCGGGGAGCTGACGGTTTCTGAATATTGTTTCGTTGGTGAAATAGTTTGTTTTTTCGATCCCCGCGATATCTGGAATCATAGGCCTTGAACCGGTGGTGATGATTATTTTTCGAGCACAGGCCTCCTTGCCGTTGACTCTGATGGATCTGGGCCCGGTGAATTCCGGGGAACCGAACTCCACATCGATGCCTTTGTTTCTGAAGTAATCCGCGTTCTCGTGTTCCCGGATGATCTCCTGGCGGCGCTTGATAGTATCCGCCACTTTTTTTAATTCCAGATTTCCCACCAGATGAAGGCCGAAGGCCTCAGCCCGGCGTGCCGCATAGACGGTTTGAGCCATGGAGATCAAGGCTTTACTGGGGATGCAGCCGTAGTTGAGGCAATCCCCTCCGACAACCGTTTTTTCCACCATCAGTACTTTCAAGCCGATGGAATTCATGAAGACGGCGATATTGAGACCAGCGGATCCTGCTCCCAGCACAATGATATCGTAATTCATTCGCTTCTCTCCCTTACGCCTTTCTGGTCGTAAGCCGGATGAAAGGTTTATTACTATGTTATTGCGGTTTTAGGATTTTGTCTCTATAATTTTTGCCGAAAGCTCTTTCAGGATTTTGGCCGCGGTCATGGCGGTTATGCCCGTAGGGTCGCGGCGGGGGTTGAATTCCACAATGTCCGCTCCGACAATATTCGCTCCATCCAATGCGTGGATAATGTCCAGGGCTTGCCGTGTAGACATGCCGCCCGGTTCATGATGCGACACTCCAGGGGCGAACGCTGGGTCCAGAACATCGATATCAAAGGAAATATATAATGGGGTTTTCAGGTTTAGGTTTGTCGGTCCCTGAAAATCCTTCATTTCGATGACGGTAACATTGTAACGATCCGCTTGTTGCTGCTGATGACCGTTCATGGTGCGGATTCCTATCTGGATGAGCCGGCTCGCCAGTTGGTGCTCCATGATACGGGCGAACGGGGATGCGTTGGACAGTGGATTCTCCTTGAAATTGTAATAAAGATCGGGGTGAGCGTCTAATTGCAATATTGTCAACTCTGGATACTTTTTTTGGAATGCACGGATAATCGGGAAGGTAATGGAATGATCTCCTCCCAATGAAATAACCGGCACTTCGTGTTGTAACAAATTTGAGACGGCGGTTTCGATTCCTGACAATGCTTCCTGCGGGGAGTTGAAGTGAAAGTCGCCGGCGTCGAAGAAAGTGTCTGTGTGTCCCAGGTCGATGCCGTGTTCGCTCCAGAGATTGGAGGCTTCTCCAAAGAGGGCTTCGCGGATCATTGGCGGCGCCGCCGCCGCGCCTCTGATATATGATGAGTTTTCGTCGCAGGCAAATCCCACCAATGCAATTTTTTCCTGATCGAACTCTTTCAAAAATGTTTGATTTAGATTGCTCATCTCTCTATTGTAAAGAATCGCGATTCTAAAGTAAACCTTTCTTCCGAGTGAATTCTCTATTCCGTCGCTTTCTCCAATAACGGATGCCGTTTCATCAGATTGACCTGTTTGGGGGTGAGTGACGAGTCTGCGGTCTCCGGAGCCTCGGACATTAAGTTGATAATTCCAGGGGCTGTGTGGTCCTGTGAGTTCAGAAAGATATGCCCCAGTTCATGGGCCTCGGTTATATAGTCCTGCCGGTATCTTTTTTTGTTCAACGGCATATCCGCCGCCAGGGAAATCCAGATAGTGTCCTGCAATGGCCGGGGAATTGGGTGCTGTTTGCCGTGCCTGATCCAGGAGTATGCGTTTAATTTCGGCACCGCGCGGATGTAATAGATGACCGGGTGTGATGTGGGCGGCGTATTCCGGGCGATGTCGTAATCTTCGCCTCCCGGTTGCCAGAAGTCGATGACCCCGGAGGGAGCTCCGGCAATCACCAATGTGGCTCGCTCGATTTGGATTCCATAGTTCCCATAAATCTGCGCCGCTTTTTTCAGTCGCTTGACAACGGCGGGTTTGGTCCATCCTGTCCCGCGGAACATCACCAAAGTCAGGTTAAATGAATGGCTGAACCGGAACGCGCCGCGGCGGTAGAATTTTTTCGTGTCAATGGGGACGATTTTAGGATCGACGAATCCCGCTTTCGACCATTGGTCCGCTTCTATGTGGGATTTGTTTGCCGATCCGATCGAAGCTCGGGATAACAAAAGGACCACCAATGCGAGGCAAAAGATGTTCATCCCATGGTTGTCTTTTTTATGGCTCATAAAACTTCGGTGTAGATGCAATAGTTTTCTTGAGGTTCGACAAAGACCAGATACTGTTTTTTACCGGGTCGAGATTTGATTCGCACTTTCGCCAGATTGGTGACTTCCTGCTGTACGAAATTCATGTCGGTTTCATCGGTCTGGGAATCGACATCTATTTGGAACATATCCAGCGAGCGGTTTTTCATCTGGTTTGGAATAGGAATTGTGATAGTGAGATGTTGCCGATCCCCGGATTCAATGTCTTTTTTGAAAGGGACTTTCATCACGCGGCACACTGTGCGGCTCCAACTGCCGCCGGATACGACGTTCATCGCGAATACCTTTTTTTCCATCGGCGGCATGGAATCGTAGCGGTAGTTTTTCTGGATATGGTTGAGAGAATGAATATGCACTCCTTCACGTTTGCACTCCACCTTCACTTTCATGCTTTGAGGCATCTCTTGAGCCAGGGTGATGATTAGTTCATAATACGCCGCGGTGGTGCGGTTAATGTTCTTGACAATTTCCATTGGATCGGCGCCGGTGAAATATTCCCCGCCGCTTTCGCTTGCCAGGTATCTCAAACTCATTTCACCCATTACGTTTTCATCGTTGGTATCGTTGATCCGTCCGGGATTGATGGGGTAGAACACACTCCCTCCATAATTTACGGCTTTGGCAATTTGGTTTAAGTACCTGAACAGGTAGGTGGAATTAATCTCGTTGCGGTCCATGACTGTTTTTTCATCCTGCGCCACCACCGACTCGAATCCGGTTTCGGTAATTCGGTCGCCGACTGTTTCGTTAGGGATGGAGGATTCCGCTTTGTTTTTGAACGCGCCGCTGGAGGTTCCTTCGGAGATCAAAAACACGACTTTTGGAAGGCTGATGGTATTCAGGAGATATCTGAATTGACTGATGGATCTGCCGAAATCTTGCAACCGGTGTTTGTACGCGTCCCGTTCCAATTCCAGAGTATTCCGCCACAATCGCCGTAACTTTTCTGTTTCAAGGCGGAAATCGGTGACTATGGAAAAGTCTATGTTATTGCTCATGTCCCGGGATTCGAATAACTGACTTGGCCATTGAGACACTCCCCGTTTGAATCGATTGACAATACCGATCTTCTTTTTGTTC
>JAHELQ010000345.1 GCA_024644125.1 Candidatus Aminicenantota bacterium
CGGTTTTTTTCTCTGGAAGAAATGCCACCTCTGGCATTTAAAAGTCACCGTCAAGTGTTAGAACGGGCATTGAAAGACCTGGATTCGAACTAATTGTTTATGACAAACGGGGAAGAGATGAATACAAAACTTGAAAAAATGGGCGCTTACGTCATTACCAGTGGAGATCATCTAACGATTGCGCGAGACGCTTGCGAGGCAGGGGCCCGTATCATTCAATATAGGGATAAAGGTTCATCACGCAAGGAGATGGTGGCAATTGCCCGACAAATTCGGGCGTTATCGTACAAAAGCGGGACTCTTTTTGTGATCAACGATTTTATAGATATTGCCTTGATCGTCGGCGCAGACGGAGTTCATTTGGGGCAAGACGATATTTCTATAGGTGATGCCCGTAACATAACCCCACAGGATTTTATTATTGGAATTTCTACCCATAGTCTCGAACAAGCTCTAATCGCCGAAAAGAATGGGGCAGATTATATCGGAATCGGACCTGTTTTTGCCACTCCCACAAAAGAACACTACATGCCGATTGGTGTCGATACTGTGAAAGAGGTGAGCGAATCGGTCAAAATACCGTTTGTGGCCATCGGGGGGCTTAACCTTCAAAATATCGATCATTTAAGGACTTTTGGCGCAGTAAACTTCGCAATGGTTCGTGAATATCAATTGAACACCGCGAGCGTTATCACGAAGATTAATTCTTTCCTTTAAGAATATTGGGGGGACAGGCGGATTATGTGGCGGGCAAAAAAAATTGCTTAATTGTATGATGCGGCGGCCGAACCGGGCTTCGTTCAACGACATATTCCGGCAAATTATTGTCAAATTTGAAGATTTATCTCTAGCATCGCTACCCGAACCCCCCATCGAAGCCTTCGATCGACGCTTCTTACCGAAGATGAGGTAGATCGATCCCTTCCATCTACGCTTACTTCTACCCGACAACGCATACTGGCATCGATGCGTCGATGCCAGCGATCCTTCGTTCTCACTCCTGATGCTTGAGATATGAATCCTGGAGCCAGATCTCCGGCTTCTTTGAATTAGGTCTGCTACTTGCGGATCGAGAAGAGAATTTCGAATTCTGCTTCGCATGTCCCCATCTCCATCTCTTCCTTGATCTGTATTTAATTTTCTTTAATGAATTTGGTGAAAAATTCCTGTGGTATTCTTGATGGGCGATTGCTGTCGTTTACAAAGACATGGACTGTTTCTCCGGTAGCGATGAGGCGTTTGTTACCAAGATCAACAATCCTATATTGCAGTGTGAAAGAGGCCGCGGTATGAGTGATTACTTCGCCGGCGATTTCGAGTCTGTTACCGGCTCGCGCCGGGGATTTGTAGTCGATGACTGAACGAATGACAACTGGATAAAGTTTCCATTTAAAAAAATCATAAAAGTCCAGGCCCTTCTGAATCATAAAATCATTTCGCGCTTTTTCGAGATAATTGAGGTATACGGCGTTATTGACATGTCCAAATGAATCCAATTCGTAACTCATAACCGTATGAAAACTTAGCATTGGATTCACCTTTGGTTCAGACATTTTTTCCCCCGGAGAAAGTTTGTTGGTGCGGTATTAAACCCGCACCACTCATTATTCGTCCATTATGGATTTTTCTTTTTGTTTCTGAACCTCATCCAGATCCGAAATCCCATCGTCGATAACCTTTTGTAGGTCATCATAAAAACGTTTTTCTTCATCTTCTGAGATTTCTTTATCTTCCTGCATCATTTTGGCGATTTCCCTGTATTCACGCCGAATATTTCGAATTACAGTTTTGCGTTCTTCAGTATACTTTTTTAGGGTTTTTATAATCTCCAAACGGCGCTGTTCATCAAGGGGTGGAACAGGGAGGCGAATCAATTTCCCATCGGATATGGGATTGACGCCGAGATTTGCATTTCGAATCGCCTTTTCAACATCCGGTGTAGTCTTGTGGTCCCAGGGCTGAATGACGATAAGGCTTGCTTCTGGCACAGAAATAGTTGCCATCTGGTTTATCGGAGTCGGGGTTCCGTAATATTCCACCATTACGCCGTCAAGAATAGTTGCGGAAGCTCTACCGGTCCTGAATTTTGAAACTTCTTTCCTATAGTCGCTTCCAACCTCTTTAAGTTTCGTTTTGCTTTCATTTAAGAGTTCTTTTAGCATATCGGACTCCTGCTGGTTATTTTATTAATGTTCCTATTTGATTGCTGGTGACGGCCCTTAAAATATTCCCCTTCTTTGTGATGTCGAATATTTTGATGGCTAGTTGGTTTTCTTTGCAAAGTGTGAGTGCCGTTCCATCAAGTACTTTTAGCTCGCGGGTCAATACTTCAGAATGTGATAATTGTTCGTATTTAACAGCGTCTTTTACTTTTTTGGGATCATCGGAAAACACTCCGTCCACCATTGTCGCTTTCAATAATATATCCGCTTTTAATTCGATGGCACGTAAAGCGGCCGCTGTGTCTGTAGAGAAAAACGGATTTCCTGTACCTGAGCTGAATATGATGACTCGGCCTTTTTCTAGGTGCCTGGTCGCCCTCCGTGGGATAAATGGTTCGGCGATTTCCGTGATTTCTAGAGCTGAAATGAGTCTTGTGACCAATCCGTGTTTTTCGAGGGCGTCTTGTAAGGCAATACCGTTAATGATTGTGGCCAGCATCCCCATATAGTCTGCCGGCACACGGTCTATACCCAATTGATTAGCCCTGACTCCCCGGAAAAAATTTCCACCTCCGGTTACCAGGGCAATCTCCACTCCTAAGTCATATATCCCTCTTATTTCCTCGGCGATTTCTGTAATAACTTCCTGAGAAATTCCGAATGATTTTTCGCCCCGCAGGGCTTCACCACTCAGTTTTAGAACAATTCGCTTGTATTGGGGGATGTCATCCATGTTATACTTCTTCGCCGATCTGGTAACGGACGAATCTTTTGATAACGATGTTTTCTCCAATTTTATGGATTGTTTCCGCGATCAAATTTTCAATCGTTTTTTTATCGTCTTTGAAAAAAGTCTGATGAATGAGGCACGCATCGGCATAGAATTTTTTCAGTTTACCTTCAATGATTTTCTCAACTATATTTTCAGGTTTTCCGCTATCCTTCATTTGCTCTTTGTAAATTTCCTTCTCTTTCTCGATTACACTTTCAGGAATGTCGTTTTCTGAGATATATTTGGGATTCATTGCAGCAATCTGCATTGCGATGTCATGGGCGAGAGCTTTGAAATCTTCGTTTTTGGCAACGAAATCTGTTTCGCAACCCAATTCGAGTATTACGCCGATCTGTCCGTTCGTGTGTATGTAAGATCCGATCAACCCCTGATTGGTAGCGCGGGACGCTTTTGATTTGGCTTTTTCGAATCCTTTTTTCCGAAGCAACTCAACTGCCTTTTCATAATCATTATTAGCTTCCTGAATAGCTTTTTTGCATTCAAGGATGCCGACACCTGTCTGCTCTCTGAGTTTCCGTACAAGCCCCATATCTAAATCGCTCATTCTTTATTCTCCTCTATTGCTGCTGTATTCTGGAGGACTTCCTCTTCCACTATTTCCGGAGCCGAGGCTTCAATTGCGTCTTGAGGCTGTGCTTCATCCTTGGGGATCTGTTCCAGATTCTGGACTGCTCGTTTTTCAAGGCCTACTTGTACAGCTTCACCGAATTTTGAAACAAAGAGGCGGATAGACCTGATGGCGTCGTCATTGCCAGGAATTGGATAATCGATTTCTTCGGGATTTGCGTTGGTATCGACTACTGCTACCAGAGGGATTCCCAACTTGCGGGCTTCGTATACTGCGATCTCCTCAAATGAGGAATCGATCACGATGACAACTCCGGGGATGCTCTTCAGGTTTCTCATACCCCAAAGGTTTTTATACAATTTTTTGTATCTCTTCTCGAGACGTGACTGTTCTTTTTTTGATTTTACTTCCCATCTTCCGTCGCGTTTCATTTCGTCGAGATCCAAAAGTCTTTCGATACTCTTTTTGATCATGGGGAAGTTTGTAAGTAAGCCGCCCAACCACCTTTTGTTCACATAATGCATCCCGGTTTTTCCGGCCACATCTTCGATAATTGACTGTGCCTGTTTTTTGGTCCCGACGATTAACGCCTCATGGCCGTTGGAAACTATGTCGCTTACAAAAACAAGGGCATCTTTGAACATCTCGATGGAAGTTTGCAGATTTATTATATAAATCCCATTTTTCTTCCCATATATATAGGGCTTCATTTTGGGATTCCAACGACGGACCTGGTGACCGAAATGGACGCCAGCTTCTAACATCTCTCTCATATTAACGCTAACCATTTGATCCTCCTACCTCTTATGATACTGAGATGCTTTTCTGGCTTTAAGCAACCCATATTTCCGTCTTTCTTTCTCTCGGGAATCCCTGGTCAGCAATCCGGCTTTCTTCAATGTCGAACGAAGCTCCACATTGTATTCAAGTAGTGCTCGCGAGATTCCCAGCCTGATGGCATCGGCCTGTGCGGATACGCCGCCGCCGACTATACTGATGATGATATCGAAATTTTCAACTGTGTTTGTCAGTGTTAGAGGTTTTTGTATAGTCAGTTTATGATTTTTCAGGGGGAAATATTCATCGAACACCCTGGTCCGTTTATTTACAACGAGTTTGTAACTTCCTTTCCCCGGTCTTAGATAAACGCGGGCAATACTCGTTTTCCTTCTTCCTGTGCCATAGTATTGAACAATGCTCAAGATTTTCCTCCTTTATATCTTCAATGCCTCAGGCTTTTGAGCAGCATGTCTGTGCTCTGAACCGGCATAAATTTTTAGTTTTGTCAAAATCTTTCGATTCAATCTGTTCTTTGGCAGCATGCCCTTGACGGCATGCTTAATGATTCTGTCGGGGTGATTGGCAAGCATTCTTTCATACTTGGTTTCTTTCATTCCACCCATATACCCGGAATGATTGTAGTACATTTTTTGGCTTGCCTTAGCGCCGGTTATTTTGATTTTTTCGGCGTTAACGATAACCACAAAATCTCCCGTGTCGAAAAACGGGGTGTAAATGGGTTTATGACGTCCTCTCAGTATTTTGGATACTTCGGTTGCCAGTCGCCCCAGAACCATACCCTCTGCATCAATCAGCCACCACTTACGCTCGATTTTATCTTTTTGTGGCACAAAGGTCTTGTTTGCGTTATTCAACTTCATATTTACCTCTTAAAAAAACTTCAATTTATAATATTTTTGAGAATTTGTCAAGATTCTGGAATATTTTATATTACAAACAATCCTGGGAGATTTCATATTATCGCAGAATTGACCCAAAGTGTCAATATATATTCCGGAATCCCTCCACTTTCGTCGGCTCCAAATTTCACTGCATCTCTTTGGCCGAGTGCCTTTATGTTTCAATGTGACGCTCTATCTTCCTCTTCATGATAAAATTGGCGCTTTCTCGATCTAATCAAATATGAATATCAAAATGGTATCCCGCTCCGGTATTTCGATGTCGCCCCGGTTGATCCCTATATGAGAGTTCTTTTGTAGTGGCAATGGGATATTTTTCTTTTTTGCAGGAAAGGGAGGGCCGGGTGTTCTCAGATGATGGACGGGAGTTGATTTATTTGACAAAATTTGTTATTATATTGTTATTATGAGATTGAATAAACAGCAGATTGAACACCTTGCGTTTAGCGTCATTAAAGGTCTATTGAAAGAGGAAATAATCATTGTCGAGGATAGGGAAAAATTTGTCCTTGGGATTCAAGAGCTGGTTTCCAAAGAATTGGAAAAAGAAGATCTGTTGGATGAGAAAGTAAAGGAAATTTTAAAAGAGAAACTGAACGAGATCAGGAATTCGAATATTGATTATTATGAGCTATTCAAGATGGTTAAGTCGAAATTGGCTGAGAAGGAGAATATCGTCCTATGAGCTTGAAACTATCGAGGAACAAGGTCAATTTTTTGACCCGGCTGATTGTCGATTATATCGAGAACAATGAAGATGTGGATTACCTGGATGATATTGGGAATATTCGCTTGAAAGTGTTTCACCTGATAATGGACGAACTGAGAATGTACGAAGGTATAG
>JAHELQ010000346.1 GCA_024644125.1 Candidatus Aminicenantota bacterium
TCCTTTGCCACGCCTTTCACCATGTAACCCCATTTTCGCATGGTTTTGATGGCAGTCTCGACCGCTTCGGCGCCGGTGTTCATCGGCAATATCATTTCCTTGCCGGTCAAATCAGACATTTTTTTGGCGAAAACGGGCCATTTGTCGTTGAAAAATGCCCGGGAGGTCAGAGTCAATACATCGGCCTGATCTTTCAACGCCTTAATGATGCGGGGGTGCCGGTGGCCCTGGTTGACCGCTGAATAAGCGGAAAGGCAATCCATAAATTTTTTGCCTTCAGGATTCCAAACCCAAACGCCTTCGGCTTTCGAGATCACCACTTCGAGCGGGTGGTAATTATGGGCTCCGTATTTATGCTCCATTTCCATGAGCTGGTCGGAAGTATAGTTTGTCATTATTCACCTCTTCACAAAAATATTATGTTTAAATTTTATTTTCATCAGCAAGTCGAGCGTAAATCCGGCTTTATGCCGCGATTCATAGCATATTTTATCAGTTTAAAATCCTACGTCAACCCATCAAAGCACAATACCGTCATTAAAAGTGAAGCAAATGCACTTCCGCGTTCATGAGCAATGTTTTTAAATAATACCGAAACCAGATGAAACCTTGAAAAACCAGGAACAACAGAGATACATGCAATACTTCGCCTAGTTGGTTCATAAAAACGGACAACAATAAATGGGAGAATATCGTCGCAACTAGAAAAATAGTGAATAAGGCCAGGACATTAAATTTGTTGGAAAATAGCGCAGACAAACCTTTTTTGTAAGAGTAGAAAAAATGACGCTCGTCCCGGAGACGTATAACCCGCGAGAAATCGTACGCCGCGACGGCAAGGGCGACCAATAGGGCGGTGACAATGATCCAACTATAGATAAACGGCCAGACAAGAATTTCATTATTGGTGGATTTTACGATTCTGCTTAAAACGAAGCCGAGAATGCCGGATACAACCGCAACAACGATCCAGTTGATCAAATTCACCAGGAACATACTGAACATCTTGAAGAAATTTTCGCCGGAAAGATGCAACAAGTTGCGAAACGAGCTTCCCTCCTCACTGACAAATGTCCCATAGATGCCTCCGGACACAAAGATCGAAACCAGAATAAAAAGAATTCCCAGCGCCACGAACAGGGATATCAGCATAGGAGCGCCGACGCCGAGGCTCCGGCTGGTTTCGCTAATGATGGTCCAGGCCCCATAAGGCGCGCTTTCATGAGAAACGAACGAGCCGCCCACCGTCTTTCCCAACAACCGGTAAAACATGAAATAAAGTACGACGCTAAACCAGAAATTAAAGAACATCGGGTACATTGAAATTTTTATGTTATGAAGTTTCAAACTATTTCCTAACGCTGCGAATACATTCATCCTTCACTCCTATAATACTAAAAAGCTTAACAAGTTCTGGAAAAAAAAGCCGAGGCGGACCGCCCAACCGGACACAGCTCCGCCGCTACGGTCATAGATCCGGGAATTATTGACAAGATCCCGGTCCAACGTAACCTTGAGCTGGGGATCGAGGACCGCGTAATCAACCGGCGAATCATGCTCGAAAGAGATTTTTCTCCATTTTTCCCGCTCCTGCCAATAGTATTTAATTTCTTCGCCATTTTTCAATTTAATCAGTAAGTCCACCGGAAAGTATCCCTCCTTGCGCACGAACACCACTTCGTTCCGGAATTTTTCGGGATCGGTCCCGATCCTATAAGAACGCACAGTATGAACAGCATTGTCCAGACGGGATTCCCCAGTGATGAACTGGTCGAACACCCAGGTATAATCCGCCCCCATATAGTGATTGAAGGTCCGGATGAAATCATCGGTGCCGGGATGTTTGAATTTGAACTGCCGGGCATAATATTTAAAAAAGCCATACATCTTGTCTTTTCCCACTAGATTCTTCAAACTGTCCAACACAACTGCGGCTTTGTCGTACACATGAAGGGAATAATAATCGTTGCTCAGAAATTTCCAGGAATACTGGTTCACTTTATCCACAGGTTCTAAAATCGATATATTTTGCCGTTTGATTTCAATATCGTCAATCTTCAAAAAAGACGAATCAAAAAAAGAGCCGTCATTTTCAAAGTAATCAGCCAGCATTTCCAATTCAAAAAACGAATTCACCCCTTCATCCAGCCAGGCTTCCCGGAATTCGTCGCTACCAATGATGCCGTACCAGTATTCATGACCGAATTCATGCATGGTGACCAATTCCATGAACCGGATCCCTTTGGGCACAAAATCCAAATATCCCGCAGTGATGAGTGTCGGATATTCCATTCCAGATGACGACATCCCTTGCATCGGCGGATCAACCACAGTGATGTTTTTGTATGGATAAGGGAAGATATGTTCGGCAAAGAACTCCAACGAGAACCGGATGGCGTTGAGATACCTGTCCCTGGCCCCTTCATGATAGGGAGCCAGGAGTAGAATGATGGTGGTTTCCTCTGGATTGCCTTTCAATTTTATTTTTTCCACCACCCTCGTAAAATGGGGATAGGCCACCCAGGCGAAGTCATGGATATTTTTTTCCTCGAAAAAATATGTGTAAACGCCGCCGGAATCTTTCTTTTTATTCGATAAATTTCCGGTCGCCCCGATGACAAACTCTTCCGGCACCGACAACGATACTTTGTATTCTCCATAATCGGCGAAAAACTCTGAAGTGCGGTGGAACTGATGACAATTCCATTGGCCGTCCTCCTGGAACACGCCTATTTTAGGAAACCATTGTCCGAAGAAAAAATAATCGCCCTCCTGTCCGGTCCGGGCAAAAATCTCCGGTAACTTCAATTCAAACTCGATTTTAAGTGACACAGATTGCCCGGGTTCAACCGGCTGGTCGAGAGCCACCTCGATAACGGTTTTGTCGTTTTTGTTGTTGTCATCCGGCGCGATGAACGTGATTTTATCCGTAAGTTCCTCGCCGCCGATCACGCGTAATTCCTTGATCGTGATCCCTCCGAACCGGAGTTTTTGTAATTCCTTTTTTGATTTCAGATCGTATTTCCCTTCTATCATGTAGGTGGATTTTTCATCCCTGAAGGCATTGTAGTAGAGATGAAATCTCAAGGTCGCTGCAGGATGGGCGGTCGAATTAGCCCAGGTAAGGGTTTCTTCCGCCTGGAGTTTCGCCTGGTCCGGATACAACCGGGCGTCGATATAGTACTTGACCAGGAGTTCCGCCTCTTCGAGAGGCCGCTCTTCCTCGAGCGCCTGCAATTTTTCCTGATCCGGATCTTTTGGGACGGTTTCCTCCTGGGGCGCCGCCACGTCCTCCTGCCCGTGAGCGTACTGGGCAACCGAACCCAACAAAAAAACCAATATTAAAACTGCAATCCCTTTTTTTATCTCTCCGTTCATGTGCCTTTCTCCCTTTTCAGCTTATTCTCCCACTCCCACGCGTTGCGAATGATCAAATCAAGATCATCGAACCGGGGTTGCCACCCCATTTCCCTGCGAATGAGAGACGAATCGGCGGTTAACGCCGGCGGATCGCCGGGCCGGCGATCGGTATATAAAACAGGAAAATCGCTACCTGTAACTTTCTTGACGGTATCCACCACCTGGGCCACCGAATAACCGGTCCCATATCCGCAATTGAAAATCCCGTTCTTCCTCCGTTCTTTCAAATACCGAAGGGCCAATAGATGGGCGGCCGACAGATCGTCGATATGAATATAATCGCGAATGGCCGTGCCGTCGGGGGTATCGTAATCGGTACCGAATACGCTCAATTTATCGTACTCACCCATCGCGGTCTTCAAAGCCCGCGTAATCAGATGGGTGGGTTTTTGGTATTTTTGACCGATGCGCCCGTTGCGGTCAGCGCCGGCAACATTGAAGTACCGAAGCGCCACATAATTGAAACCCTCGCACGCGCACGCTACGTCGGCCAATAGCATTTCGGTGAACAGCTTTGATTTCCCATATGGATTGATGGGACGAAGAGCAGCCTCTTCAGAAATGGGGCTTTTTTCCGGAATGCCGTAAACAGCGGCGGTGGAGGAAAACACAAAATTCTGAATCTTGTTGGCGATACAGGTCTTTATCAGTTTATAGGAATTGAATGAGTTGTTCCTGTAATATTTGAGGGGATCCTGCACTGATTCTTCCACAACGATGGATGCGGCGAAATGCAATACGCTCTTAATGTTATATTTGCAGATCAACTCTGTAACGAGGTCTGAATCGTGAATATCCCCTTCGAAAAATTCCCCAAACAGGACATATTCCCGGTTACCGGTGGACAAATTGTCCACAACGACCGGGACGAACCCAGCTTCGCCCAAATCCCGCACCACATGGCTTCCGATATACCCCGCGCCGCCGGTTACCAATACAAACTCTTTCAGGTTTCCAATATCCGACATTTTACTCTCCAGGAAAAATTGTATTATACCCCCGGCAATTTGTAAATAGGTGAATCCGGGCAAAGAAAACCGGAGGCGGGTATGATGCCCTGCCTCCGGTAATATTATCGCTTATATCGAATTCTCAACCGCTTTGGTTTTTAGTTTAGAGATATATTCTGTAACCTTGATATGCTTGGGGCATGCTTCCATACAATTGAAAATAGTGTGGCAACGCCATAAACCATTTTTATCGTTGATGATATCGATGCGTTCATCCGCCCCGTCATCCCTGGAATCAAACACAAACCGGTACGCTTTGAGCAGCGCCGCGGGTCCCAGATAATTCTCGTTGGCCCACAAACTTGGACACGAGGAGGTACAGGCGCCGCAAAGGATACACATGGCCGATTCTCTGATTTCATCGAATTCTTCAGGGGTTTGAACGAATTCTTTCGCCGGTATTGGACGATCTACCATGAGATATGGTTTGATCCGTTTCATCTTATCGAAGAATTTATCCATATCCACCACCAGGTCCTTGATGATATCGAAACCCGGAAGCGGCTCTATCTTGAGGCAACCTTTGAACTTATGCATCGGTGTTTCGCATGCCAACAGATTCTGGCCATTCACCTTCATGGCGCATGAGCCGCAGATGGCACTCCTGCACGACCGGCGATACGCCAGCGTGCCGTCGTGTTTCCAATGAATCTCATTCAAAACATCGAGGATGGTTGATTCCTCGTCCAATTCTATTTCGTACAATTTCCAGTAGGGTTTTGCGTCCCTGGCAGGATCATATCTTAAAATTTTAACTTGTTTGTTCACTTTTGCCATGGTCTAATCTCCTCTGAAATTAATATTTCCGTTCCTGGGGCGGATACCTGTCCATAAAAATGACAACGTCCTTGGTATGGTCCAATTTTACTCCGTCCTCTGTTTTCCAGGCCATTGTATGTTTCAACCATTTCCCGTCTTCCCGTTTGGGGAAATCGGTTCTGAAATGGGCTCCACGCGATTCCTGCCTGGCTAACGCTCCTTCGACCATCACTTCGGAAAAATCAAGAAGGTTGCCCACTTCGAACGCCTCGAACAGATCCAGGTTGTAAGCCATTCCTTTATCATCGATGGTCACTTCCTTGAAGCGTTTCTGCAAGTCTTTGACAATGCCATTGACCTTAAGCAGATCGGCTTCGGTTCTGTAAATTCCGCAGTATTTGGTCATACTTTCCTGGAGTTCATCCCGTATTTCGGCATGTTTTTCCTTGCCGTTGCCCTCCATCAACGCGGAGATTTTGGCCCTGGCGTTTTCTGTCGGGTTTTCCGGTAATGATTCGAAGCCGGTGGATTTGACGAATTCCGTCATCACTTCGCCGGCGATACGGCCAAATGTTGCTGCATCCTGCAACGAATTGGTGCCGAGACGGTTCGCTCCATGAAGGGAGAGGCAGGATGCTTCGCCTGCGGAATACAGGCCTTTTACAACCGTACCTCTGGCGTCGCAGATAACCTCCGTCCGAATGTTGGCGGGGATCCCGCCCATCGAGTAATGAGCCGTGGGCTGAATGGGGATCGGTTCTTTGGTGCCGTCCACCTTCAGGTAATTGTAAGCCAGTTCCCAAACCTGGGGCAAACGATCCATAATTTTTTCTGCGCCCAGATGACGGAGATCCA
>JAHELQ010000347.1 GCA_024644125.1 Candidatus Aminicenantota bacterium
GAGTCATATAATGATTGTTTTTCGTTTTTTTTTAGTTTCCATTTGTTTAATCTCCAATTGGTACATATTGGCAGACCTGAGGTTGGATTGTGGTAAGGAGGAACATGTAACATCTTCTTTTTCGTTACTTGTTACTAGCTCCGGGAAACTTGTCGGTTTAAGCCTTGACAGGGAAGAATATTATGTGATTGACGATATATCATCAAAACTGGAAAACAAGAATTTGCTTCAGGTTCGTAAATTAAATGATGGCGCGTTAAAGAAAATCGTCCGATTAGATATGGGGGATTGTGCTGCTCCTTCTGAATTATGTTGTCCCACGTTCGTTCAATTTTGTGATGGCAAGTTTTTCATCTACGATCTAGACAGGAAAATATCAATATACAATTCCGAACTCATCTGGCTATATAGTAGCCGTTATTATAAAAACCGGCATTTTGTTGATTTCTGGGGCGATGATTCCAGTTATTTTTTTGTTTTTGGGGAGCAAATCATTAAGCGTGACCAAGGAGAACTAACGGTATTACTAAATTCATTCAGTAAAAGTCACCTCATTCAAGAAGATAAAATCATTGATAAATTTTTCATGGAGTACAAACGTAAGCGATACACAAAAAATGGCGTTCAATTTGTGGATATTCCGTATTTTTGCCCCATTGTAAATGGATTTGAACAGTACGGAAAGATTGTATATAGCATAAATACCAGAAATAATTACATTGTTTTCGATCCTGCGAATGGATCTAAAAAAGATGTTTTAGTTCCGCAACTTAAAGCAAAAGTGTATACAGAAAAAGATGCACAATTGGCTGGATACTTCAAAACTGATGGTTTTGAAGAAAGGAGAAAAAAGGCCGGCCTCGTTCTAAGATATACACCATATCATGAGAAAGTATTTCATTTGGGTATGATGAAAGTGGGAGAGAATTTAATAGGGTTTATTTCAAGTATAGATTTCGGTTCAAATAGCATTGATGTTGATGTCATTCAAACTAAAACGGGGGAGTTTGTTGAAACCGTGAAACTTCCTGCAGGAAAAAGTTTTTTTAAAGGACTCTCAATGGTAGGGCCAGGTTATAATCAAAATTATTTTTGTTATGACAAGAACGTCTACATCTGGCAAGATGTAAATGATGAGTTCGAGATAATTACATGTCTTGGTGTGCTCAAAAAGGATTAAAACTATTTTTGTATAAGTCCTATAATGCGAGAAAAAAAATTTCATCAGATGATATATGTTCAGTATGGGCCAGTCAAATCCGCGATCTTTGATTTTCTTAAAGGAAATGTGTACCGTGTCGATACAGAGGAATTGAAGGGCTTCGAAAATGGGCAGTTGGACGGAGATTCGCAATTTGTACAAAATTTGGAAAATGAAGATTTGATCATTGAAATTGAGGCGAACACCTGGATACCATCGATAGGCTTTAAAATAAATGAATCATTGAGGGAAAAATTAGAAACCTTTGAACTAGAGATTGAAGATGGGGTAGATCCAATATATATTCGAGATGTATTCAAGGGATATACGATTACGGGGATAACTCAATATGGCTCCAATGATATCGAAGGGTTATATCCTAATGTACATGCTGAATATAAAGAAAAGAATTTTGAAGACTGTCGCATTCGATTAATACAAAAACATGAGATGGGTCTTCTGTCTGAAGAGAGTGTCGAGTTTAATATGCACTTTAATACTTGCTGGGGCCGGAAGGTCGCCATAAAATCGAATGGGGATATAAGTCCTTGTATATATAGTGATATAAGTGTGGGGAATATAAAAAATGAGGACCTGGATTTGTTATTGAGCAGGTTAAAGCGATATTGGATTTTAACCAAAGACTTTGTCGATAAATGCAAAATTTGTGAGTTAAAGTACTTTTGCTTCGATTGCAGAGAAATCTCAAGGAAAATGGGGGGCGATCTATATTCTCCGAATCCATTTTGCAAATACAATCCACAGACGGGAGCAGATCAGCCCTGAGTTCATATCGGAATTCTCTCCCTTCATCCCGATTTGTCAAGTGTTGTGGATTCTTTCCAGAAGGTAGGATGATAGGTTGCGGTTTTGCGTGTCAATGCCGGTGCCGATGATGTAGATGGAGTTCATAATCTCCAGGTAGCGATCAACGTCTTGGGTTTGAATCCCGAGTGGCAATTTCTTAATTCTTGAGTAATAATATTTACCGATTCATAGTACGAGCTCCCAAAAGGCGATCCGCCGGGCTTTTTTGTCGAGGTAAAAAGGCGTAAAGTTTTCTGTGCTTCGAAGTATTGTAAGCGCCTAACCACCCCCTTCTTTTCCTCCACCTCATTTTGTGTCAAAGTTTTTTTTTGACAAGAATGAGGAGTGTATCATGAAATCATATGCAAGTAAAACTGATGGTCAAAGATATTTACGAAGAGGCCAGAGCTATTGGAGGCCGCTTGTTGAGGAATGGCAATCCAGCGGCATGACACTTCAAGAGTTTTCTAGTACCTATAACCTTAATTACTGGACGTTTTGTGATTGGAAGAGGAAGCTGTTAAATGAACCTTCTAAGAAGACCGCTAACCTGGTAAAGATCTTTGATAGTAGCCTTGATTCCAATGAACCTGGGAAGGCTCAAGAGAAATGCCCGCAAGATGCCGAAGTCCGGGTTTTATTCGGAGATTTTTGTGTCGAGGTGAAGCGCAACTGTTCGGAAGAGGCTCTGCTTAAAGTGGTCCGTGCTTTGAGGAAGGCGTGATGTGGGCTCCAGCACCTGGTTTGAAAGTATACCTGGCGATGGGTGAAACGGATATGCGTAAATCCGTGAATGGGCTGTCGTTGATCGTCTGCGATGTGTTGGATCAGGATCCGTTCTCGGGTCATCTGTTTGTGTTTTGCAATCATCGCCGGAACATTTTGAAGATCCTCTATTGGGACCGGAATGGCTTCTGCATGTGGTATAAACGGCTGGAGAAGGATCGTTTTTGCTGGCCTTCCAGCGAATTGGAATTGCAAGAGATCGGACCGCGGCAATTGCAATGGTTGTTGGATGGTTTGGAGATCGAACAGAGCGGTGCGCATCGCCCGCTCAGCGGTATGATCCTGAGTTAGAAAAAGCTGATAATAAATGGTTTTCCGGCATTTTAGCTCTTTCCCGGAGCCAGGAAAAAAGTATTTGTACCGCCGGCCTGCTGGCCACCATTATCACGTCAAAATTCGTTGACGCCATGCCCTTTTACCGGCAGGAGAAACAATTTGCCCTCCGGGGAATCGATCTATTGCGCACCTTGATGTGTAACTGGACATTGGCTGTTTGGGAAAAATACCGGGTGATTGAAGAGATATTTCGCGAAGAACTGCTAAAGTTCCCGTTGGTGCACGCGGACGAAACGCCTTTCCAGGTGTTGCGCGAAGAGGGGCGTAAGGTGCAGCAAAAGAGCTACATGTGGCTCTTTTGCGGAGGCCCGCCTGGAAAGGGAATCGTTTGTTACAAATACGCCCCCAGCCGAAGCGGCGATGTGGCGCAGGAATATCTTGGTGGTTATAAGGGGTATGTTGTAACAGATGGATACAAAGGATACGACTACCTCGACGACATGGAAGGAGTCACGCATGCCGCTTGCTGGGCACAGACGGAGCCTCGGCAAGCGTTTTTTTCTACAGCATCGTCGAGACGGCCAGGGCCAACGGTCTGGAACCGTTCAGTTATCTTCTCCACCTGTTTGAAAATCTCCCCTCTGCCGATTCCAGAAAAAAAATAAAAAATCTTTTGCCCATGTATGTCGATAGATCCAAAATTAAGACATTCGACGGGAAATCATAAACGGCAATCGCCAAAAGCGTTTCGGTTATCTTACACTCCCCTGAAAACTCTATCTTGTCAGATACGTTGGGCGCTTACTTTGTAATGCTTTCATCTGTTCTCTCATGCAATGTTTTTTGATTATCGATATGTGTTTTGATCATTCTCTTTTTCATCTCCATCCTAAATCTAAAGTCCCTTTTTTTATTCACACACCACGCAACCTTTCAGGTTGCAAAAAGCGGCAAAAAAACCATTTGCTATAGGTGGTTTTGTGCGGTGAAAATATTTGGAACCAAATGACGGCAATTTGACGGCACATATTCCAGATTCTCGGATTCTACAACTAAAAAATAGACGGCAATCTGACTCGGGGATATTCAAGGCAACGGACACTGGAACAAAAAAAGCCAAGCTTGGGCAGTGTTTCAAATAAGCGTTTTGCCTTTTTTTTATCTACTTTTTTTATTGGCCCGGTTACAATATTTTTTTTAGTAGCATTATCTTTGAGTTGAAATTAATTTTAAAAAATGTATAATTTGAGAGATAAGATTAAGTCAGGTTGACTTGATTTGTTCTTTGATATTCATGAAACGACAGCTAAAGCCTTTGTTAGTCAATGTTTCTGAAAGGAAATCAAGTAGTCCCTCGAATTACACTTGTTTTAACTACCGTCGTCAAATCGTAGTCATTCATGGGGTGAAAAATGGACTTTCATTCACTGGCTAATTTTGCAAAGTCTTACTATGACTGTGTTTCGAGGTGCCAATGATTAAGATTTTAGGCCTCCTAATCCATAGGTTAAAGGTTCGATTCCTTTAGGGGTCATTCTGTTTCCCCCCTCCCAACCAACGTTTCCGGCTCGTAAAACCCAAAATTTGCTCTCAGAATCAATAGGTATGGGGACACATTGGGGACAGTAAGCCCTTTTAATAACTGACAGTTTACCATAACTGTAGGATTGTTCCCTTATGCCTGAAAGCTACAAAATGTAGAATGCTAACGATAATTGAGTCCTCCCTCTTTTTTTTTATCCGTAAATTGAACGTCCTCAAAATCGTTTCGAAATCGTGCGCTCGTGAGATTTCACAACAATCGCTCGTCCCCATTCTGTCCCCCACCCTTGCATTCATAAACTTTTTTTCGAAGAAATCATCTACCCATAAGCGGTCACTTTTCTTTTGGATTCTGTCCCCATTTCGTCCCCATGAGATCCATAAATTTTGGGACGACAGCTCTCGTCACTGACTTCTTTATGTGGAGTTTGTAAATTATTGGTATGTCTGGAGATGAAATTATGAAAAAGTGCCAGAGGCCACTTCTCTACCCGGCCGCCCCTGGCAATATGGGATGGCTAAATATCTAAATCGCTTATTGCGCGTTGTTTTTGCCCGAGAGAACTATGGGTGTAAATTTGAGTCATCTTTAGATCCGAATGGCCCAGGAGTTCCTTGACGGTAACCACATCGACGCCACTCTTTATCAGGTTGGAACCAAAGGTATGGCGGAGATCGTGAAAGCGTCCCTCCTTGATGCCGGCCCGCTCACGGACTTTGTGCCAGATCTTGGTGATGACGTCCGAACTGCGGCGATTCAGCGGGAAAACATATTCGTCCGTTGTCGGAAGTTCCCTCAACACATCCATCAATTCCTTTTTGATGGGAACGATCCGGGAGAGTCCGGACTTTGTTTTTTTGATCAAAAAATTTCCATCCCGAATGTCCATCCATTTTAAATGGATGATTTCCCCCAGTCGCATTCCGGTATAGATCGCTGTCATCATGATATAATAGAACATATTTTGATTGTGGCTTATGTTTTCCTGCGACATCTGGTGGGCGGCCGTAATCAGGCGGTCCAGCTCACCTGACGAAAAAAACCGCATACGGGGAGCTTCTCTAAATTTTTTTATTCTGGACATGGGATTTCTCTCCATTAGTTCCCAGTCAATGGCTTTGTTGAAAAAATGTTTTAACGTCGCGATATAGCGATTTACCGTTGCCTGCTTGATTTTTCTGCCGGGAAGCTCAATGATAAATTCCTGGCATAGACTCGGAGAAATTTTCGACAGGCGAATATCGCCGGTAAACTCCATAAATAGCATGAGCATGGCCATTTTGGTCTTCCATGTTTTGTTTTCTATTTTTATGACATTGCCGTATCTGGAAACGAGATGGGACAACGTCAACTCCGTATGGCCATACAATTCTTCGAGAGTGGCGCCAATAATTTCTTTCGCCATAATTTCAGCTTCAATTCG
>JAHELQ010000348.1 GCA_024644125.1 Candidatus Aminicenantota bacterium
TGCGAGGTCAAGGGGCTTGGCCGCGGCCATGTCAAACGGATTAAAGAGCAGGTTGGAAACAAAAAGAGGAGCTTGTGATGAACCGGACAATCGCGCTGATCGGCGCCGGAAACTGGGGCAGGAACCATTTGCGGAATCTTTTGCAGATGGGCGCGCTCCATTCTGTCATGGATTCTGAAGCCGCTGTGCTGGAGGCGAGGAAACAGGAATTCCCCGCTGTCCATTTTACCGCCGAATTGAACGACGTGGTGAACAATCCCGAGGTCAAGGGCGTCGTGATCGCCGCTTCGGCAGCCATGCACTATCGATTGACGAAAGAATGCTTGCTGGCGGGCAAGGATGTGCTGGTGGAAAAACCTCTGGCATTGACTGTGGAGGAGGGCGAGGAGTTGCTGGAGATCGCCGCCTCCGAACAGCGGGTGTTGATGGTGGGGCATGTGTTGCAATACCATTCGGCGGTGATTAAATTGAAAGAACTGGTGGATGACGGCACTCTGGGCAAAATCCGCTATATTTATTCCAACCGGTTGAATATCGGTAAATTGCGCACCGAGGAGAATGTGCTCTGGAGTTTTGCGCCCCATGATATTTCATTGATTTTGATGCTCATGGGCGGAGAGGATCCGGTAAAGGTCCACGCCCACGGCGGCGCCTATTTGAGTCCCGATATCTACGACACCACCCTCACCTCCCTGGAATTCAAAAGTGGTGTCAAGAGCCATATCTTCGTCTCCTGGCTCCATCCCTTCAAGGAACAGAAACTGGTGGTGGTGGGCAGCGAACAGATGGCGGTGTTCGACGACATCAGCAAAGAGAAGTTGTTCCTCTATCCCCACAAAATCAAATGGGAGATGGGCAAGATTCCGGTGGCGGAAAAAGCCGATTTCCAGGTGGTGGATCTTGAATTGAAGCAGCCGCTCCACGAGGAATTGCTTCATTTCGTCGATTGCGTAAAAACCCGCAAGGCCCCGAAAACAGATGGCCTGGAAGGTCTAAAGGTCTTACGGATATTGGAACAGGCGGAACAGTCGCTGAAAGGATAGGAGAATCTATGGAGAAAAAGGATTATTTCGTTCATGAAAGTTCATATGTAGACGCCAATGTGGAAATCGGAGCCGGAACAAAAATCTGGCATTTTTCCCACGTTCAATCCGGCACCCGAATCGGCGAGAATTGTTCGATGGGTCAGAATGTCAATGTGGGCAACAATGTCGTTATCGGCAACAATGTCAAAGTGCAGAACAACGTGTCGCTATACGAAGGGGTGGAATTGGAGGATTACGTGTTTTGCGGACCCTCGATGGTATTCACCAACATTCTGAATCCCCGGTCGGAATTCCCACAGCGGGGCTCGCAGTTCTATCTCAAGACATTGGTAAAGAAGAGCGCGTCGCTTGGCGCCAATTGCACCATCGTGTGCGGTCATACCATCGGACGCTACGCGTTTGTGGCGGCAGGCGCGGTGGTGACAGGCGATGTACCCGATTACGCCTTGGTGGCAGGCGTTCCCGCCCGTTTGCTCAGTTGGGTGTGCGCTTGTGGAAATAAACTCGATTTGACAAAGGACGAAGAAAAGGAAGGCGAGGCCGTGTGTTCCAAATGCGGCCGCCACTATATAAAGAAAGGCATGCAGGTGACTCAGGAATAGTTGAGGTATAGATGAATATTCTCGGAATTTCAGCCTTTTATCATGACAGCGCCGCCGCCCTGGTGCGGGACGGCGTCATTGCGGCGGCCGCCCAGGAGGAGCGCTTCACCCGAAAGAAGCACGACCACAACTTCCCGGCAAACGCCGTTCAGTATTGTTTGAACGAGGTCGGAACCACTCCTGCCGGGCTCGATTATGTGGTGTTTTACGACAAGCCCTTCATCAAGTTTGAGCGGATCATGGAGACCTATATGCAGTACGCTCCTCTGGGGATTCGCTCTTTCATCAAAGCCATGCCCCTCTGGATCAAGCAGAAGTTGTGGATGAAGGCGTTGATCCAGGAGGAGTTGGAGGGTTTCACTGGAAAGATTTTGTTCCCGGAACATCACCAATCCCACGCCGGTTCCGCGTTTTTCCCATCGCCCTTTAACGAGGCGGCGATTATCACTGTGGACGGGGTGGGGGAGTGGACTACCACCAGTTTGGGCCGCGGCAAGGGGAACCGTGTAGAGATCTTGAGAGAGATCCATTTTCCTCATTCGCTGGGCATGCTGTATTCGGCGTTCACTTATTACACCGGATTTAAGGTCAATTCCGGGGAGTACAAGGTCATGGGGTTGGCCCCCTATGGGGAACCGAAGTATGTCCAGACCATTCTGGACCATCTGATCGACCTCAAGGAGGACGGCTCGTTCAAGTTGAACATGAAGTATTTCAATTTCGCCGCCGGCCTCACCATGACCAACCGCAAGTTCCACAAGCTCTTCGACGGACCGCCCCGCCGGCCCGATGAATTGTTGGGCCAGAAAGAGATGGATCTGGCCCGCTCGGTGCAGGAGGTGACGGAGATGGCGATGGTGCGGATGGCGCGCCATGCCCGCGACGTGACCGGATGCCGGCACTTGTGTTTGGCCGGGGGTGTGGCCCTCAATTGTGTGGCCAACGGTAAAATCCTGCGGGAAGGGATCTTCGACGACATCTGGATCCAACCGGCGGCGGGCGATGCCGGAGGCGCGCTTGGCGCGGCATTGTCGGTCTGGCACGATTATCTGGGCAACAAACGGGAAACCGACGGCCGAAGCGATCTTCAGTCCGGTTCCTATCTGGGGCCCGCGTTCGCCGAGGCGGAGATTCTGGAGTTTTTGCAGAAATACGATATCGAGTACACCCGGTTCGAAAACGGCGATAAATACTCGGCCGTGGCCCGGTTGTTGGCTGAGGAGAATGTCGTCGGTTGGTTTCAGGGGCGCATGGAATTCGGTCCCCGGGCATTGGGTTCCCGAAGCATTATCGGCGACGCCCGTTCGCCGGAAATGCAGAAGAAGATGAATTTGAAGATCAAGTACCGTGAGTCGTTCCGGCCGTTTGCGCCGTCGGTATTGGGCGAAGAGGTCTCCAACTACTTCGAGCTGGATCGGCCGAGCCCCTATATGTTGCTGGTGGCAGATGTGAAGGAACATTTGCAGCGGCGCATGACGGACGAAGAGAGCGATCTCTTCGGTATCGACAAGCTGAATGTGGTGCGATCCCAAATTCCTGCGGTGACGCATGTGGATTATTCGGCCCGGGTGCAAACGGCGCATAAAGAGACCAGCCCTGAGTACTGGCAATTGATTCATACCTTCAAAGAGCTCACCGGTTGCCCGGTGATTGTCAACACCTCGTTCAACGTGCGGGGCGAACCGATTGTCTGTACTCCTATGGACGCCTATAAATGTTTTATGCGCACTGAAATGGATTATCTGGTGTTGGGAGATTTTTTGCTGGACAAACGGAAGCAGCCGATCTTCCACGACGATATCGACTGGCAGCAGGAATTCGAGCTGGATTAGCTGGGGAGCGTTTTTACAATGGATAGATCGAAATTCAACGACAAAAAAGAGTGGCGTACGTTCGCTGTCGGCCTGGCCTTGATTTTGGGAGCGATCGGCGCTGTGATGTATTTCAAGGGTAATCCGTTCTATATATGGATGTTTGTCTGCCATGGGGCGTTGATGTTGACGGCGTTTTTGTTTCCCGTCGTGATCAAGCCGCTGTTCATCATGTTCTCCTATCTCGGCTTCGGCATGGGCTGGGTGATGACCCGGGTGATCCTGTTCCTACTGTATTATGTGGGACTCACTCCCATCAGCCTGCTGGCCCGGTTGACAGGCAAGCGGTTTCTGGATTTAAAATTCGACCGGCAGCCGGATTCCTATTGGTTGGACAAGAAACTTCCGGCCGAAGGTGTGAAGAGTTTTGAAGATCAGTACTGATAGCATCAGGAAGAATAAAAATACAAGAGGTTTCATATGTCAAAAGTATCGGTCGTCAAAGAATTCTGGAGTTTTTTGAAGGTGAGAAAAAAATGGTGGTTGATCCCCATTGTGGTGATTATGTTGTTGTTGGGATTTGTTGTGGTGATTTCCGAAAAATCGGCCCTGGCGCCGTTTATTTACGCTATTTTTTAAATCTGTGGCGCGGCCGGGTGTTAGCGAGGCCTGCTGTTCACGCAACTTATTAAGGAGATCTTATGAACTTTATCGATTTAGCTCTTCAGCAATCGCGAATTCGTGAGAAAATCGAGGAAAATATCAAGAAGGTTCTGGACCATGGACGTTATATCATGGGGCCGGAGGTGAAAGAATTGGAAGATAGACTGGCCGCTTATGTCGGCGTCAAGCACGCCATCGGCGTGGCCAGCGGCACAGACGCGTTACTTATGGCGTTGATGGCCTACGATGTCGGACCCGGCGACGCAGTGTTCACATCCCCCTTCACCTTCATCGCCACCGCAGAGGTGATTCAGTTGTTGGGCGCAACGCCGGTATTTGTGGATATCGATCCCGAAACCTACAACATCGATCCGGAAAAACTGGAAGAAGCCATCATGCAGATCCAGTTGGAAAGCGAATTGGAGTCTAAAGGGATTATGCCGGTGGATATTTTTGGGCAGGCGGCGGATTACGATGAGATCAACACGTTGGCCCAGAAATACGAGTTGTTCGTTCTGGAAGACGCGGCTCAGAGTTTCGGCGCGTCGTACAAAGACCGGAAGGCGTGTTCGCTGTCGGAAATCGCGGGAACCAGTTTTTTCCCCGCCAAACCGCTGGGGTGTTACGGCGACGGCGGCATGATTTTCACTTATAATGACGATATGCTGGAAAAGCTGTTGTCCATCCGGGTGCATGGTCAGGGAACCAGCAAATACGAGAATGTACGCATCGGCGTCAACGGCAGGTTGGATACCCTGCAAGCGGCGATTTTGCTTGCCAAGCTAGACATCTTCGCCGAAGAGGTGGAGTTGCGCCAGCAAGTGGCGGCCCGCTACGCCGAGCGGCTGGAAGGCGTCGTGAAAGTTCCCGCGGTCAAAGAATACAATGTCTCCGCCTGGGCGCAGTATTGCATCCGTCATCCCAAACGGGACGAAGTGATGGCTGAGCTGGGTCGAAACGGCGTTCCTACCGCTATTTACTATCCGGTGCCTTTGCATTTGCAGAAGGCCTTCACCAATCTGTGCTGCCAGACCGGCGATTATCCGGTTTCAGAAGAGGTTGCGGCGGATATCTTCGCCATCCCCTTCCATCCCTACCTCTCCGAAGCGGATCAGGACAAGATCTGCGACGTGATCCGCAAATTCAAATAGAATTTGTATATCGATTGATTTAATGATATGACGCCGCCGGAGCGGTTCCACCCCCGGCGGCTCTCGTTTTACCCATGTTGACAATTCGATTCAGACTGACTCCGTTACTGAAGGATGTGCTCCAGTTCTATGGGTTGGTGGCGTTGACGATCCTTTTTGTCTACTACGCCCCCACCACTGTGAACAAGTTGTATTTCCTCGGTTTGCTGGCCTGGTTCTGGAAGTCCGACAAGAATTATTTCTGGTTCGCGTTCGCCTTTGTGTTGATGCAGCAGCCCGGAGGCTTGTTCCAGGGATCGCTGGCCACCGATGTCCACCGGGTGCCCTTGTACAATCTGGTGAGCGGTATCTCGTTCGACTTTTTTGATCTCTTTTTTATCCTCTCCTTCGTCAAGGCCTGGGTCAAGGGCCGGCACCGCCGCATCATCCTGAAGAAACCGCTCGTATGGCTGGGGATTTATCTGGGGTTTTTGTTCCTCATGTCGATGGCTGAAGGGATGAGCTTTGGGACCATGGCGTTTTATTTGCGTAATTTTTCCACCTATATCTTGTTTCTCTCGTTTCCCTATCTGGTTACCACCAAACAGGATTTGCACAGGTTCATGCATGTGGTGTTCCCTTCCGTGTTTATCATTTTGTTGAGCCAATTTTATTTTCTGTCCACCGGAAGTTTATTCGAATCTGTGTTCCTGGGATTTTCCCGCTCCCTTCGGGTGTGGGTGTACCAGGAGGCGGGG
>JAHELQ010000349.1 GCA_024644125.1 Candidatus Aminicenantota bacterium
TTCAATGAGGTGGAATCGCCTGATGTCACTAATTTTTCCAGCCGGAATTCCTTCTGCCCCGGCCCGGTGATCCACAACGGGATGGATTCATGCACCAACATACGGCGTGAAAGAACCGGCAGCAGTCCCTCCTCGCCGTCGGAAAAATCGTCCGTCGCCGCCGTTGCGCGGAAACCTACAATCCCTTCGCCGTCGGGCACCGAAACCTTCCAAAAATATGAGCGTGATTGGTTGGCGGGAATGGAACAGGATTGAACCGGCTGAAGATTTTTGAACTCCTTATCCAGAATCCGTTCTGTACCAGGCAAAAACCATTGCAACTTCACGTTTCCGTTCATCTCGCTATCGGTCATATTGGTAACTTTTACGGAAAACTCCAACACGTCCCCTTCCCGCAAGAAACGCGGCGGATTGGGTTGAACCATCAGTTCCTTCCGGGTCTGGACACGGCTTTCGAGAAAGCCGAGTTGCAAGGATTTTGAATGGGCAAATCCCAGAAATTTCCATTCCGTCAAAGCTTCCGGCATCTGGAATTCGATTGTGACCTCGCCTTTTTTATCGCTCAGAAGATGGGGATAAAAGAAGGCTGTTTCGGCGAGATTCGACCGAATCGGCACATCCTTCAATTCTACCGCGGCTTCCTTGCCGCTACCGCCGTTGCGTTTTTTCGGCTCCGGCTCAGCCCTCGACTGCAAATCAATACTAGCGGCGCGCGCAGGGGAGGGTGGAGGTATCGCTCCATCGGCGAATTCCATTTCCGCCATCGCTCCGGTCTTGTACATCACTCCGGGAAATTCCGTCATGACCATTTCGGGAAACATTGGATACAACACAGGCTTTATGGAGAGATAGATATTCAGGTTGTCTTTTGCGGTGTTGAAATTCGCAGCCCTGTTCGAGAATGTATCGTGCAGGGAAGTGGCGTCTGTTTTAAAAATCCATGATATATCATTAAAGCGATGGGGATAAAATTGATCGAGAGAATAGTCGTACATAGCCGCCAACATTTCGGCGACGACAGGTTCGGCTGTCGGGCCGACGATAGTCAGAGCCCATGTCTCTTTTTGGCCGGGCCGCAAAGGGGATCGAAACGTCTTCCATTTCAATGAGAGCCGTTTGTCGGTATAGGGCACAAAAACCCGGGTCTCTTGCCGGTAGCGACGGTTCGCCTTTACGAAATGCGCCACAACGGTGAATCCCCCTTTATGCTCTTCGGAGACCGGAACGAGAATCATTCCCTGAGTCCGGGAGCTTTCGCTCCAGTATCTCTTGAGCAATTCATTATGCTTGAATATTTCCACCAGCACCGGTCCATCGCCGTACCCGGTTCCCCAGAGAGCCTCGAAGACTCCTCCTATCTCCACCACAGCGCTTCGGGATGAGAAATAAAAGGGAACCGGAAGCCCAAACTGACGCGCCGCGGGTTTATTCACCATTACGGCAGCAATCGCTTCCACGGGATTGCCGTCTTTATCCTCCGACCGGAGCTTCAACCGGTAGGCTCCATGTTTGAGTGCAAACTCCAGAACCATCCTACCGCCCTGGTCCGCCACGACCGAAACAGCCTTCTTTTCGACTAACCTGTCTTCGGGCCATAGAACCCAATCGGAGGTGCGCGAAGTATATCCGCCGGGTTCCAACACTGTACCGAACAGATCTTCGGGAACGGGTCTAGCCGGTCCTTTCAAGGTATAAATCTCAAGCATCCCGCTCACGTTCACCGGCTTACCGTTCAATGTGCTGAACAATACGGAACATTCCACAGGGATTCCCTCTTCTTGCCAGGGAGCGCAATGGACATGCGCCTTCAAGGCTGCGTAACCGAGGTTGATTCGCGTCTCGCCGCTACGGGTTTCACCTGAGCTATCGGTGACATCGACCTGTACCTTATAGGTAAATACCGGCGAAGCGGATCTCGGAACCTTTTGATCCGGCATTGCCTGGAATGTTATCCGGAATGTCCCGTCAACGTTCGTAAGGGCGGTCCCGTAACCCACTTCTTGCGGCGAACCGGCATTGGGAATTCTCATACCCCAATACATCCACCACGGCGGCAACTGAGTCTCGCGGAACACCCGGTATACAACGACAGCTCCATCGACCGGGGCTCCGGTGTAGGCCATGGCGGTTCCAGAAACAGTTATCTCGTCATCGAGCCGGAGTTGCCCCTCGGGCAATTGCACGTTTACCTGGAATTTCGGACGTTTGTATTCTTCAACCCGGATAATGGTATTGCCGTTGGGGGTTTCGGTCGATAAGGTGAATACGCCGGTCAGTCCGCCGACAGGAGCGACAAACGTTCCACTGAAGGAACCGAAGTCATTGGAGCGCAATGCCAGCTTCCCCACCTCCTGATTGTTGGCGTCCCTGAAATACACCATCACATCCTTGCCGGGGAGTAACTGGTACCGATCCTTAACCTGGTCCACATCAACACATAGTCCCTTGAAATGAACCATCTGCCCCGGCCGGTACAGCGACCGATCGGTAAAGAAGAAGGTGCGTTCGAATTGGTTGTGGGTATGACTGCGGTAACTGGGTGAAATATCAATCTCGACCAACTGGCGACCGGTGGCCGGATTCTCCGCTACGATGATCCGTTGCCTGTAACTGGCGGGGGAAGGAAGGTAAAAAAAACCGTCGGAATCGGACTTTCTGAGCAATGTCTGGGAGAATGTGTTATTTTGTGAGTTCAATTCCCATAATTGCAACTGAATTCCTTGCAATGGAAGCCCGGAATCATTGTTCACTACAAATCCTTCTACCTGCCCTTCCCGGGGACGGATCACCATTCCCATGTCGCTAACCTGCAAAAATGTGTGTTGAACTTTGTTGCCATCGAGGGAGAAATCATCGCGAACACTGGCCAGCACACGGTACAGGCCTGGTTCGAGGGGCGGCAGTTTCACTTTCATTTGCCGGGATTTGAAATCGGATGTGGCGGGTAGAGACTCTGTCCATTGCGCTACCGGTTTCTCCTTGATCATCGCCTTCAGAGATGTCTCCGACAACCAACGGAAGTTCCGGCCGCCTTCACCCTTCAGATAAGATTCCAAATGGTTATTGACAATTCTGAAATAGAGCCTGTCGATATTTTTATAGTCCAGCGCCAGTTCCGATTCGTTCTCCGGCCGAACCACGGATCCGGCTTTCAATTCAAATTTTTTCTCCTTGATATGAGAAACGACCGTCCGGCAATTATGGGCATGCACTGTATCCTTGTATAGCTGCGAGCCTTTTTCGGCGATATCCACCGCTTCACTGAACTTCTCCTCTTTTTGCAAGGCTCTGGCCAGGAGAAAATAAGCCTTGCCGGCGACGCCGAGGCTACCGTATCGCTGAATGATCTCCCGCAATCTCTCAATATACCGTTCTGTTTTCGTCTCCCCGGCGGCAGCGTTCACCACGAACTCGAGCCGGTGCAAATCCGCATCGACAAGGGCTTCCGTCTGCCTCTCCCTCCGGTGGAAGCTCAAAATCTCCTGGAATAACAAAAGCGCCTGGTAAACATGGGAATCCTCGTCTGCGGTTTCGAAGCGGTACTCGATAAACTCATCCACACCCGCCAGGGCCGGGGACGAAGCGACCAACACAAACGCGTCCTGCGGCCGGGTCGCAGCCTCTTCCGGCGCAGTAAAAAATTGCAATGCTTCGAAAATAATAAAATCATAGAGAGTCGGCCGTAGCGAGGCCGGCTGATTGCCCCCTTCCAACAGGTCGTCGAATTGGGAGATGGGAAATCCCCGCAAATAGTCTTTGTCCTGCAAGGTCTCTTTGAACAATGACGCGATATGACCGCTCAACCGGGAAAAATCCCAGGTAGTGAAATCAGGGGCTTCCCCGTCGTCCACCCTGGACCGTTGGAGCAACCGCCAGCGGTTCATTTCCATATATTGCCGGTACCAATGGGCCAGCGCCACTCTCATCAAAGGCTTCATTGGCCGGGAAGCGAGGGCTAGCTCCGCTTCTAGCTTGCGGATCTTTCCGGTTGTCTCGCCACCCTCGATGCTGTCTTCGATGACAAATTGCCGCAACGTCGCTTTTAACGCTTCACCGTAGCGGTCTTTTTCCAGAGCGATGCGGTGGATCTCTTTTAAATGCTGGATGGCGGTCTGCGGCAACCGGTTTTGTTCCGCCTCCGTCACTTTTTTCCAGAGCCCGGTAGTATCCGGGTATTCGTTAGAGGGTCCGGCGGGGCCCGCCGCAAACATCACCGTTAACGCCAACATTGAAAACAAACATAGCCAAACAATCATTGTTAATCCCCATCGATTCATTTCTGTCACCTCGAAACATTACACGCTATATATACCACTTTTCCCGAACGGATAAAAGTGGAAAAAATCACCCCATCGTTTTATCCACATATTCGGTCAACCGGCCGAGGCAGTGGACATAACTGCCGTATTCATTGTCGTACCAACCGTAGATCTTGGCGTGGGTGACCGGAATTTGCACCGGTTGGCGATGGTCGATGCCGATCTCCTTGAGCATGGAAGTGGAAAGTTCGATAAAACCGGTACGGGTATGGGTATCGTTTCCTTCCAAAACCAACGCCGCCGGAAAGCCCAATAAATCGGACGATACATTCTGCCGTTCGGAGAACACCAACAACCCCTGTTGCGGCCCTACCGCGGCTTCCTTGTAAATAGTGTTCAAAAAAGCGCTGTTGATCTTAGGCTCGCCATGGTCGTTCAACGGCGAATGGAATGTGACATTGAGGTTGATCAGAGACACGGTGTTGGTGGGAATGCGCACTGAATCCGCCATGAAGCCGACTTTTTTTATAGCCGGAAGCACTTGCTCCAACGCCTGGGCCGCACCGGTGGTGGAAAGAATGATATTATTGAATACGGACCGGCTTTTGCGCAGGTCTTTAGCTCCCGTTTTCGGCACCGCGTCGAGGACATTCTGAGTGTTGGTGGCGGCGTGAATGGTGGACATGGAAGCGGTGAGTATGGTCGCTGTCTCGCGGGTTTCCAGCAACGGTTTCACCATATGGGCAAGCCCAGTCGTGGTACAGGACGCGGCGGACACAATATGATGCGCGCCCGGGTCAAAGTCGGTGTGATTGATACCGTATATCAGCATCACTGAATCCACGGGCATGGCAGCGGATTTATCCTTGATCTTGAATGGAGCGCTGACCAAAACTTTTTGCGCCCCGGCTTCGAGATGTCCCCGCAGACTCCCTCTGGCAGAAGCATCGGATAACTCCGTCGGATCGGTAAACCCGCCGGTGGTATCCACCACCAACCGAATCCCCTCTTCATGCCAATGAATGTCCCTGGGATTTCTGTCCTGCCGGATCACCTTCACAGGGAAGCCGTCAATCCGGCAGAGGCCGTTCTCCGGGCCGGGAATCGTTACCGCCACCTCCCGGGACAGGCCGTATAAAAAACGGCTCAAAGAGCCATAAGTGCTGTCATGAAGAATATGATCGACAATATCATGAAACGAGCGCCCGGCCTCCCGGCCGGTGTTGATCACCAAACCGTCGAAATGGCGGTGCTTGATATGATACCAGGCGGTGAGTTTTCCCATTCGCCCCAAACCGTTGATTCCGAGATAATTTTTTTTGACGATCGAGTCATCCATAATACCTCCTTAAAGATTTACATTCTCCATTACAATTTGGTAATGGCGCGCATAAATATGACCGAGACGGCCATCGATAGCGATTCGGTCTCCGGGACCAAATTGGTGGCCGTTAATATAACACTTTTTTTCTTTCTCATCGACCCTCAGGGACTGGCAATTGACAACGCAGGTCTTACCCAGTCGCGCCGCTGTCAACGCCGCATGGGACGTTGCGCCTCCCCGGGAGGTGAGCAATCCCTCGCATTCGAAGATCATATCGATATCATCCGGCACAGTGTCCGGCCGGACCAAAATCCGTTTCTCCCCCGGACACAGGCGGAAGCACTCGTCGAGATCTTTCATGTCAAAAACCACGACGCCGTTCATAGCT
>JAHELQ010000350.1 GCA_024644125.1 Candidatus Aminicenantota bacterium
TAATCGCCGCTCTTTCGTTTGCCCGGTTCCTTCGGCATCCGCTTCAGGCACACCGGCAAGCCCTGTCGCGCCGCCTCGAGTATGGCATCGAGGGCTTCCGTATCCAGGAAGCGCACATCGATGTACAACGCCGAGACCACCGCGTCTCCACAGTGAAGCTTACCGCGCTTTACGAGCGCTTGTTCCATAAAATGGCGGTTGATCCATAGCGGCGCATACCCGCGGATCTCCTCCGGGACCTTCACGTAGCGAAGCTCATACTCGCCCCACGACCATTTCATCTGCAATTCCTGGGGATATTCGCCCGCCGCCCAGGCGTCCTCCTGCGGCAGCCATATGGCCGTCCGCGAGTAATTCTTCCCCTTGCGCATCGCCCGCGACACCCGCGTCATATAGCGGTTGAATTCCAGAAGCTCGGGCTCCAGAGCTCCTGTCCGGCCCACATGGACTGTTGCGTAAAAGTCCCAATCCTCATGTCCTTTGGGTTGATAAGGCGCCCCATGCCAGACGATCTGGTTTACCCCGTTGGCGAATAACGCATCCGCCACCAACTTTAGATCCGCAGTCTGTTCCCGCCGATGCCACGGATTGGGCCATCCATACAAACATGTGAACGTCTCTGAACTCACAACCGGAAGTCCGGCTAGCGTCGCCGCCGAGGCGACAATCCTCGAATACGCCGGTTCGTAGAGCATCGCTTCCGTCTCCGGGACATCCACCGCCGCATAAGCGGTCAATAGATCGACAGGGGCTCCGGCGCATTGGGCCCGCGAAAAAGCCCCCAACCGGCGCGCCTCCGCTGTGAAGGGCAAATAGAACTCGCGGATCACGAACTCCGACACCAACTTCATATAATCATACCGTTCGTCTACCCGGCCTTCAGCGTAAATGTCCGCCATGAAGGGCCGGATATCATACCCATACCGCTGCGAGAACGCCTCGTCGAAGCCCCGCCTCCAGATCTTGCGCGTCTCCACCTCCCACGAGTCGCAAAACAGCCCCGACCGCCGCCCTTGAAGCGCCGGCTCCAGCCCCTTGCCCATCACCGCCGAATACCGCAAAAACGCATCCCTATCCAGGTGATCCACCACATTGCCGATGACCGGATGCGTCCACGACAACCGCAGCGGTTGTTTGAAGTTCTCATCGCCGAACACCTTCGTTCTATCTCTATCATCCACAAATGTCCCGCCAAACGGCCAGAGGGTCCCAAACGTAAAATCCACCCCCAGACCGATTTGATCGCCGTACTGTTTGGCAAACGCAACTGCCGCCCGCCATTCCTTTCCCAACCACTCGATTCTTTTTGCCTCGGGATCCCGTCCCACAGGATAGATGAACGCCACTTCGACGCCGCCGAATCCCTTCTGCTTCATCCAGTCCATCTGCAACCGGATGTCCGACTCGTCGAACATCCCTGCGAACCACCACCACCTCGTATAAGGCTCAGCCGAAGCGTAGAATCCCCGATCGCTGTCGTCATCGACGCCACCTGCCAGTACGCCAATCACAACCATCCCAAACAACATCATCCAACACATCATCCGCTTCATCAATCAACTCCTCCCAAAAACTCCTAAACCTCAACTATAAAACGCCCCAGCTCACAAAGTCAAGAGTTATCGTGTTAAATTAGTGGAATAATGAGGGTGATTGTATTACTTTTGGAGTGAAATAGGGGAATGAAATACTTAATCAATAAGGGTGAAAAATATAAGGACGGGTTTTTATCGGTCCCTTTCTAAATGTGTGCTAGCTAATAAGAAATATAAATCCTGAATTGAAGATATAAATCTAGCTGACGCAATAGAATATTTTCCATTGGGGTGAAGGACTGACTACCTAAATTTAGTCAAAAAAAGGGGGAAAAGATGGGGTCTTTTGGTCCTACATCTTGAGGTTGAACTCGAGGCTTAAGAAATGAGCGAAAGCGCGCCTGTCCCAATTTTTTTGTTTCGAGAGAAACAATATGATCCGATCGGATTGCGTGGAGGTGGAGTCTGTTTCTCCGTAGGGGGCGCTTCCGCGAAGGTAATTGTCGTTGTTGGTATCTTCCCATTTTATGCAAATGGAACACCGATGTGATTCATCGGGAATAGGGGATAAGCAGAGGTGCCTACTATTCACTCGCTCAAATTCCACGTAGGTGCGGTTTCTGTTTTGAGATTGTTCTATTGGTCGTCCAGGTCGAAGAGGTCGTGGGACATGCGGTGAACACGGATCACGTCGCTGATCAACAATGTTCCGCGCACGTCGATGCCGCCGTCGCCGTTTATCTTTACATCGGAATACAGCCGGGCGGGAGTGTTGAAAGTTTATAAGGATTAGGGTATGCTATAGAACTGATGTTTTGAAGATGATGATGATAAAATATGGGAACTGGAAGGAGGAATCGTGAAGAGAGTGATGATTTTGATGTTGATGGTGGCGATGGCGGCTTCGCTGTTGGCGGGGGTGGAGATTATGGAGGTTGGGCGGCTGACGTTTGAGACGGAGGTTGTTTTTTATCCGCTCGAAGGCGGCATCGTGGCCACCCGGCCGGAGGGCCAGGTTTATAAATTCTGGATTTATCAAGGTCTTCAATTGCAACGGGAGTTCGAACTCAGGAAGGGTGAAGGGCCCGGCGAAGTCAAAATCGTCAAGGGGATCATTGAAGAGGGCGATAAGATATACGTTTGGGATGGCGGACTGCGGCGCCTCAATGTATTCGACCGCGACTGGAAATTCATCCGGTTCACATCCATGCCAAAAATGGGAAGCGCATTGTTTATCGGTCGCTTCAAAGGCGTCAATGTGTTTAAGTGGGGCGAATTCGACTCGAAGAACGGCGACCGTTTCATCGTCGATTGCGCGGGTATCGTTGATGGCGACAATCGGGTCGCGGCTGCCAAAACCGAAGGCAAATGGGCTGTTCAGAATAAGTTGAACAACGATCGCTCCTTCCTGGTGAGCGAATTCTCCGACGGCCGCTTCTACACCGCCTCAAACACCGAGTACAAAATCTCCGTATCGACTACCGACGGTTCCTCGCTCGCTCCGGCGGGCCTACTGGAAAAGAAAAGCGAAAAGACTTCCTGGAGCGGCGCGCACCAGAAATTGGCAATCAAATTGTTGCCCACTACCTTCAAGGCCCTGAATCCAGCCTATGTGCCACCGTTGTTCGAAATTGTCTCCTCCGGCGATACAGTGGCCGTTGTCACCAATGAATCGGTTCTGCGGCACAAGACTGCCATCGACGTCTGGGAAAAAGGCGCCTTCGTAGGCAAGGTCGAGATCCCGATCATCTTTACGCAGAGATTCCTCTTCCCCTCCGCCATGCATCTCCCATCGGGAATCTACTTGCGAGGCGACACTCTGTGGACTCTTCACTTTGACGAAGACGACGATGAATACAACATCGTCCAGTGGAAGATCAAAATCTGAAAACATTGGGCGCTGGTAAAGACTTTTTGCAGCGTTTTTTTGTCAAATAATCCAATTCGCGGATTCTATTTGCGAAAATCTATCACATTGCACAGAAAATAAAAAAAAATTAAAATTTTTAACACGAATATAAGATCAAATTCAGCAATGTTAATTTTTAGGCTCTTTAAATCCACATTCCGGTTATGGTATAACTCTGTTGAGCGAGATTGATAAAAAGCTCTGGTAGTAACCGTTTTGACGTGATACTACCATCTAAAGAATGAAAGTCGTTGTAAAGGAACATTGTTGTAAAGGAACGATAAAACAATTATTAGGAGGATATAATGTTAAAAGAACTCAGAATTGAAGAAATCAGAGACATCAGAGGCGGCAAAGGATCTTCCGACCTCACAGCCGATGACGATTGCAATTGCAATTGCGGCACTGTGGCAAAATCACAGGCTTCCGATATGGCAACATTCGCCGATAACGGCTAATATTGTAGATCAGGGTAGCCGGGATTCCGGCTACCCTTCGACTACGAAAACGAGGAAATCATGGACGTTATTAAATTTGAAACTAAACTAAAAGGCAGAACACACGAAATATGCTTCGATCCCTTTGTCAATCAGGTATATCCTGCAAGCTACGAAGGACACTTCAAAAATATCAGGGGAAATTCCCATTATACCTCGCAAACAGGCATCGATAAATTCCCCAAATCCGAAGGCGAAGCCATAGATTATATCGCCCGGCACAATAGCCGGTTGAAGTTGGAATTGACCCAGAATTGCAATCTCCGCTGCAAATATTGTTTTTACAATCCTGAAGTCTACCCCACACGGGCCCATACCAACAAATCGATGTCTCCTGAAATTTTGACCAGAGCGGTTGATTACTACCAGAAGTTGAAATCCTCTCCAACGGCTCGCAACCAATTCAATATCAGTTTTTATGGCGGCGAACCCAGTCTCGAACCGGGCCTCGTTTACCAGGCGGTAAAGGAAACCAGGGAGAAAATGAAGGATTGTCATGTGGGATATTACTTCACCTCCAACGGCACTTTTTACCGGAACGATGAATTGATCGATTTTTTGATACGCAATAATTTTCTCATTCAGTTCTCCATCGACGGGATTCAAGAAGAGCACGATCGATTCAGGGTGGATCGCAAGGGGCAGGGGTGTTATTCAGATGTAATCAAGCTATTGAACAAAATGAAAAACTACCCCCGCGTGAAGGTGTTGATCACCATGCATCCCGATCACGATTGGCAGCGGTTGGATGAGCTTTATGCCGTCATCGGGGAACTCAACTCCGACTGGCAGATCAATCTCTCCATCGTGGAGGTCAACGTCATTTCTAACGAGGACATGAAAATTGATCTCAAAGAGCGACTCCAGGCCAAACTCTTACATTTTAGAGAGAAAATCATCGGTAAATTGGAGCGGGACATGCCCCTCTCTCCAGTGGAAGAAAACTACTTGAAATCGTTATTCACCGATTATTCCTTCAATTTTACCAACCATTGGAAAAAAAGCAGGTTTGTCAAAACGTGCTTTCCCGGCGCCGAGATATTGTTCGTAGACGTGGAGGGGAATTTCCATATGTGCGAAAAAATCCCCACCTCCATGGTCATCGGCGATATTCACAATGGATTGAATCCCAGGGCGATTTTCGAACTCTGGAATGAAATCCACCACATCAGCCGGGATCTCGAGTGCCATGACTGCCCCTACCAGAATTTATGCAATTTCTGTTTCTCGAAGTTGCAGGGCGGCTGCGACAGGAAAAGCAGCTTCGCTTGCGATGAACACAGAAAACAATCCATGCAGAGGGTCCTGGAATTTATTTGCCGGGTAAAGATGCTGGGCGGCTTGAGATGACGGTATGCGCGCTCATATGACAACAACAGGATGATAACATGAAAGATCAAAATCAAACACAATTTCAATTGTTCCCCGGAGTGATAAAAGAGGAGGGGCTCACCAATGTCTCATTTATCGATATTACCAGAGGCAAAGTGTTTCACCTCTCGAAGGAAGAAATCAATCGCCAGGATAAAGAGGCTTTTGAGCGGCAACTCATCGACGCCCACCTGGGATGTTATATCCTGGCGGATCATAACTTGCCCCATTTTTACGAAAGCCCCATCAAAAAAACGTTTCAGGAGAAGCTGACGGTCATGGTCCTGGAGAACCTCGATTACCTCGTCAATGTCACCCATGAAATCGAGAAGGTCTTCCTCTTCAAACGCGACCATATAACCGACGAAGCTTCGAAGTTTGGCGAATCGGCATTGATCAAAGTGTTCACCTATGATCCCGACAAATGCCCCTTTGTCCTGAAATCCGACCCGATGCCGCCTTTCAACCCTTACGAGTACAATTACAATAAATTGTACAACCCCTGTTGGGGCATGACCATGGCTATCGACGAAGAGGGATTCGTGAAGCCCTGTCTCTGGTCAAACGTCAAGCTGGGCCACATCCAAAAAGACGGTTTTTTCCCCCTCATCGATAAATTGGAGCCCTACTGGCGCCTCACCAAAG
>JAHELQ010000351.1 GCA_024644125.1 Candidatus Aminicenantota bacterium
CGGAAGTCCTGGTAGAATCAAAGATGCCGATGATGCGATGCCGCAGATAATCATCGAAGCTTTCATCGAGTGCTTCTCGACGACGAATGCTGCTTCGCCTGTCCCCATTCCCATTTTTTGCTTCGCCTGTCCCCATCTTTTCCTCGACGAAGAATTCATCGACGAAGAATTCTGCTTGCCTGTCCCCAAAGGATAACCGGTGGGTGATGTAGTATAACCCGTAGGTTATGTTTGGGGACGGGGGGAGGAGGCGGGATGGTGGAGATTGCTGTAGGGAGATGGTTTTGGGGAATGGAGATTTTTGGCATGGAGGATGCCTATCTAGTTTGAACTCAATGATCGGCCGGCGGCGTTACCGTCGGATTTGGAGGATATGATGAAGACGATATTTCGTGATAGACGCTTTTATATTTTGTTATCCGTGATGGTGGCGGTGCTGGGGGCTTCCATAGGAGTCGCCGCCACCTTTACGGTTAACGCGACCGGGGATTCAACCGATATCAATCCCGGAGACGGTGTGGCCGTGGATGGGGACGGAATGTGCACGTTGCGGGCCGCCATTATGGAAGCCAACGCTTTGTATGGACCGGATGAGATTGTTCTTCCCGAAGGGCTCTTCATCCTCTCCATCGCCGGGTATGGCGAAGATTTATGCGCGGAGGGCGATCTCGACATCTTTTCTAATCTGACAATCCGCGGGGCAGGAAAAGACCTCTCCATTATCGACGCAAACCAGATCGACCGGGTGTTCCATATTCGCGGCGGCTGGAATGTCACATTCGAGGATTTGACCATTAAAAACGGTAAAGCGGAGACTGGCTGGAGTTTGCCTGAAGGTGTTTTTACAGAAGAAACAGCCGGAATGGGCAAACATGGCGGCGGGATTCTGAATATCAATGGCGTCCTGTTGCTGGAACGAGTGTCTCTGCAGGAAAACATCGGCGGTAGAGGCGGCGATGCTCCCTATTATTGCGGGTCCGGCGGCTGGGGCGGCGGTGTGTTTAACACCGGACAGTTGACGGCGAGCCATTGTTATTTTTACAAGAATGTCGCGGGCCGCGGCGGTGGCGTTTATGGGTATGCCTATAACAGTCTCGGGGATGACGCGGGCAATCGGCCACAAGCGCAGCGCAAAAATCCTCTACTCATGAATCCGGCGCAAATGATAACTTTTCCGGGAACGGGCGGTTATGGCGGCGGGATTTGCAATCACCGGGGCAAGGTAGTCATCGACGAATGTCAATTCGAGGCAAACTCAGGAGGGAATGGCGGAAGTGGCTATGGATATTTTGGCGGCGGTCATGGCGGTGGACTTTACAATCTGGAAGGCGAGGCCACTCTACGCGGCACTTCGCTCTGCAAGAATTCCGGTGGTAATGGCGGCGGTTACGAAGACGCGGGTAACGGAGGTTCAGGCGGCGCTATTTTTTCCGAAAGCGGGGTTATGTTGGCGGAGAATTGTCTGGTGTACGAAAACAAAGGGGGAGACGGTGGTTGGTGTTACGCGACCGGCGGCAGCGGAGGTGGTTTGGACTTGAGATCATCTGATAGCAAGCTTCTGAATACGACAATCAGTTTTAACAGTTCCGGTAGTAGCGAGATGAACGGCTACGGTGGCGGGGTGTATCAAAATAAAGGCAAACTGGAGATGGTTTTTTGCACTGTGTATCACAACAATTGCGGAAGGCCCAGCTACTATGGATATAGTGACCGCGGCGGCGGTGTGTACGGGGACAATGTGTTTGTAAAGAATAGTATTATTTACGGCAACCGCGTGGGCAACTTTGCCAGGGGCAATGATTTCTACGGCACCATGCATTCGGTGGGTTACAATTTGTTGGGTGATCCCGATGCTTGCACTATCGACGGAGATACCACAGGCAACATTCTCCTGGAAAATCCTTTATTCAGGGCGATCGCGGACAACGGCGGCAGTTGCATGACCCATGCCCTGTCCCCCGGGAGCCCTGCCATCGACTCGGCGGATCCACAATCCGCGGTTCAAACGGACCAGCGGGGGGTTACCCGGCCGAAGGACGGAGATAACGACGGCAGTCCAAGAAGCGATATGGGGGCTTACGAGCATACGTTTCCGGCGGCGGCGATTACGGCGCCTGTCCCCAACCAGCAGGTCCGCGGGTGGGTGACGATAGAATCCGATTGTTGCGATACCCATTGGGTGGATTTTTATGTGGATGGACACAAGATTGGCACTGATAACGAAGCTCCGTTCGCGTTTGAGTGGGACACAACCGGGTATTTCAACGGGCCTCATAGGGTGCGGGCCGTGGCGTGCGATAAAATGGGCCAGGAGGCTGGGGACGAGGTGACTCTGCATGTGGATAATGTGTTGGTCCATTGTAAGGCGAGCCGCAAGCAGGATCGCGGCTGGTTGGTGCGCAGCGAGGCGGTGGTAGTGGAGATCGCATTGGAATACAGAGGCGGAGCCGCGATCGACCGTTTCTCGGTCCAGCGGAAATCGGGGAGTGGCGAATTTCAGGATATCGCCCAGATTGCCCCCTCGGAATTGGAAGACGGGTCGCATACATACATCGACCTGTCCCTCGACCTCCTCGACTTGTCGGGTCATTCGCAACCTGTTTCGTACCGGATCATGGCGCGGGAGAGCGACGGCTCCATGGCCGGGCTTTCCAATGAAGCGGCCCTTTAGACAGAGGAGACGAGTATGTTCTGGAAAAGCATTATTAAATATTTGGTTTGGCCGGTATTGTGGATGTTGGTGATGGCTGCGACGATGGGAGTTTCGGCTCCAGCCGCGGAATTCACGGTCAACACGACGGCCGATACAGTGGATGTCAATCCAGGCGATGGAGTGGCTATCGACAAAAACGGCAGTTGTTCCCTAAGAGCCGCCGTCATGGAGGCGAATGCGCTGGTGGGCCCCGATACGATTTTCCTGGGGCCCACGGCCTTTCAATTGACGATCGCCGGGGCGGGGGAAGACAAGGGGTTGACAGGAGATCTCGATATATTCTCGAATCTCACCATCAAGGGCTCCGGCACCCTCGAGACCATCATCGACGCCAATGGCATAGACCGGGTGCTTCATATCAGAGGGGACTGGAAGGTAACGGTGTCGGATCTCACTATCCGCAACGGCCGGTCGCCGGATGGGTACTGGGACGATTCCATCTCCGCCTTCCGTTTTGGCGGCAACGGCGGCGGAATTCTCAACCGGAACGGCAAACTCAATCTCGTCCGTTGTTGTGTCACCCAAAACCGGACCGGGAACGGAAAGGTGATTTATTCAGGATCCGGGGGGCCCTTCTATGCGGGCAACGGAGGCGGTATCTACTGCAATGGAGGTAGACTCGATATGGAAGATTCCACTGTCAGCGAAAATTTCACTGGTTTTGGTTTTAGTAATTATGATAGTTATGGATTAATGGGGTGTGGCGGTGGAATGTACCTGGTTGATTGCCGGTCGGAGCTCAGGAAATGTACGGTGAATAATAACCAATTGCCCGGTTCTGAATTCCTCGACGTCGGAGTCGAAGCTAACGGGGTGGGATTGTACCTCTATAGAGGGGAGGCGATACTTCGGAATTGCACAGTCAGCCATAATATCGGTGTTGGCGTCTGGGGTTCTGGCGGTGGAATTTTTGTGCAAGGGAACCAGTTATCGTTGATATATTGCACGATAGTCAGAAACGAAATCAAGGCCAGTTACGGCGGTGGCGGCGGTGTGTATTATAATTCATGGAACGAAAGAAACAGCGTAAAAGGTACCATTATAGCGGAGAATATAGCTGGAATTCATTATTCCGAAGGCCATGATATTTATGGGAGATTCGATTCCCTGGGTTATAATCTGATTGGCGATCCGATGGGATGGTGGCTGTATCAATCGGCTCCCGGCGATCTGGTGGGCGAGCCGCCACATCTCGGCCCATTGAGGGATAATGGCGGACCCACCAAAACCCACGCGCTGTTGCCTCAGAGCCTGGGCATAGACGCGGCTGATCCGCAGGAGACGGAAGCCACCGATCAACGGGGAGTGGCGCGACCGCAGGATGGGGATTCCGACCTGGCGGCGGTAGCAGATATCGGCGCCTTCGAAGTATCCTTCCCTTCTGTCAGTATTGTGTCTCCGATGAATGGCTCGACTTTGCGGGGGAATGTAACCATCGAGGCGAAGGCCGAAAATTGCGAACATGTTTTGGTTTATATAGACGGCGGTGTGGCGGCGGAATTGACCGAAGAGCCGTATGTGTTTGAATGGAATACGGAATCGTACGCCAATGGCGCCCACCAGATCGCGGTCATTGCCGAGGACTTGATGGGGCAGACCGCTACGGACGGGATCGCGGTCTTCCTGGACAATATTCTGGTGCTCCTGGAGGTGGAACGTCGGGTCGAGAGCTCCTGGCTGCTGAGAAGGGAGTATGCGGACTTACGAATCTCGATTCCTAATTTGAGTCTCTCTGTGGTTGACCGTGTAGAGGTGCAACGGCAGTTGGGCGGCGGCGTTTTCCAGACGATCCGTGAGGTTGAGGCCACGGAGTTTGAGAACAATTTGTGCTCTTGCCACGACCTGTTGCCCAGAACGGCCGGAACTGTCACGTACCAGGCTGTGGCCCTCGATGGAGCGGGAAATGTTATGGGCCAATCACCGAAAAAAGGTTTATAAATTTAGTGTAACCATATAAGGAGGTACATAAAATGAAACACGTAGCTTGTTTTTGCGCGGTAATGTTAATGATATTCGCAGCCTTTCCGTTGGCCGGACAGGGCAGATTTATGGTCTCCATAAGCGGCAATGTTATGGCGCCGGCGGATGGAAATTACAAAAATGTTTATGGCGGTACCGCCATTTTCCCGGAGTTGAAATTATCCTTGAAGGTAGTGAACGATTTGTATATCTGGGCGGGATACGGATTGGTCTCCAAAAGCGGTGAAACTGTTGAATTGGGATTGGAGGCCACGTCCACTCAAAACTATTTTTCCCTTGGGGGCGGATATAACGCAGTCCTGTCGGGGAATCTGGAGCTTTTTCTGGATTTGGGAGCGGTGTTTGTCAGTTACAGTGAGGAGACGATGGGGGAGAAGATTTCTGACAACGCCGTCGGCTTCCGTATCGACGGTAGCCTTCTGTATACTCTGGGAGGGGGCCTGTTGGGTGGAGTTAATATCGGTTACATGTACGCCACTGATACTATCTATGGCTTGAAGATCAAGATTGGTGGCTTCAAGGGGGGACTCACTCTGGCGATTCGCCTGTAACGCGACGAGCGGTTGTCTCACCGGCGCGCATCTTCTCATCTGGTGTGGCCGGTGAGACAATGTTTACGAGAAGTTCACAATGCGGGATTTAGCAATAGGGGCCGCCGGGGCAAACGGTCTGGCAGGCGGTTTGTGTTGGTACGCATGGGCATGTGAAGAGCATCGAATCGCAGATGGTGAGGATGGTGGGATCGACCCCGCCGTTCACTCTCTTCAGTTGATCGCTTTGAAGCGCCGTCACTGTGTGTTTTCTCAAACTAAGTTTTTTGGAAAATAGTCTCGTTTTCACCTTTACCTCCTTTATTATTTATTGCAAGAATTACGAATTTACTTCTGTAATTTTTTGAATCGTTCGCTTTCCAGCCAGATATATATGGAATAGAGATCGTTTTCAAATTTATAACTCCCACGTCCTCCTTCGAGATCCCTGGTGATGATGCCGAGCTCGACCATCCGGTTGATGAAGTTGTTGAACACTTTTTTTTCCGATTCACTTAGCTTTTCGGAAATGATGCTTTTTTGAAAACCCAGCTTGAGGTTTTCCCCGATTTTTCTTAGTATCATCCGATATTTCTGACTACGGATAGCTCGATACATTTTCGGGTCGAGATATTTTTTCCCAATACGGTCCGCGGCCTCAAGGATCCCTTTTAACGCCGCATCCTGGGTAATTGTGTCCTTTCCCAGACTCCAGAAAATGGCGTCACCAAT
>JAHELQ010000352.1 GCA_024644125.1 Candidatus Aminicenantota bacterium
GCGGCTACAAAATCACCTACACCCTCAGAGCCACAGCTTCCGGCGGCAATCAGAGTTACACCTTCTCCTGGAGCGTTGCACCGTCTACTCCAACGGCGAATATGTCACCAAACCAAAAGTTCTGAGCGGCGCCCCCGACCCCTGATACCGCCGCCGGCAAATTCGACATGAATAAAGACAGGCAAAACCAAACGCCTCCCCATACCACACCGGTTATATCAGATAACCCACCGTTTATATTTTGCAGCCCTCCTTCGGTGGATCCGTCCACAAACCATTGCTGTCGCAGCATTTTGTCACACCGTGATCCATTGGTACCATTCCTGCTTCTTAAACGGCACGCACCGATATCGCAATAAGGAGGTTGCAATGAAAAACAATTTATCGCTGTTCTTGACAACATGCGCACTTGTATTCACCATGATATCCACTCAACCGGGTTGGGGGGCGACCTTTGTGGTCAATACCACCATGGACTCCCGGGACACCCAGCCCGGCGACGGCGTGGCCATCGACAGCGCCGGATATTGCTCTTTACGCGCCGCTATCATGGAAGCCAATGAACTGGATGGTCCCGACATCATCGAGATCCCCGCCGGAATCTATACGCTGACCATCGGCGGAAAAGACGACCATTGCCGGTATGGAGACCTGGACATCCGCAGAAGCCTCACCATCAAAGGCGCCGGCATGGAAGACACCATCATCGACGTCAACCGGTTGGACCGCGGCATCCACATCCTGGGCCCCTGGGAAGTCGTCATCTCTGACCTGACCATTCAAAACGGCCAAGCCATGGACGGTTCCGTCTACAGTGAAGGAAACAACGGCGACGACGGCGGCGCCATCCTCAATATCAAAGCGAACCTCACCCTCACACGCGTCGCCATACAAGATTGCGCCGCCGGAAAAGCCGGATTTCGCGAATATGATATGCCGACCTGGATGAACGGCGGCAATGGCGGCGGTCTCTGCAATGGCGGCACGGCGACGTTGATCCAATGTCTCATCGCCAACAACACAGGCGGCGATGGCGAGCGGGGCGGGCATGGCGGCGGGATCTACAACACCGGATCCCTCACCTTGTCCAATTGCCGGGTAATCGAAAATCACGCCGGCTCCTGCGCCTATCCCCACGACTTCAAAAGAAGCGGCGGCGGCGATGGCGGAGGCGTCTACAACAAAGGCGGCCAGATGAATATTACCCACAGTGAAATTTGCCACAACCAGGCCGGGGACGGCACAACCAGCATCGACTATTTCGGGATTCCGGGCAGCGGCGGCGGCGTCTACAACGAAGGGCAGATCTACGAATCCATCCTCGCCAATTGCACCATCAGCCACAACACCACAACGGAATCCGGAATCGGTCCCGGCTATGGCGGCGGGATCTGCAACCATGGCCAGTTGACCATCACCCATTGCACCGTCTACCACAACATCGTCCACCTGACCCTATCCAGTGACAACATCGGATACGGCGGCGGCATCTACAACGCCGGCGCACTGATCAAATTGGGGCACACCATCGTGGCCGCCAACCGCGTCGGCCTTAACGATCATGGCCCCGACCTGTGCGGCAGTTTCACCTCCCTGGGCTACAACCTGATCGGAACCAGTTGGGGCCATGGATATAGACTGAATGGAATTTTCACCGGAAACCTCACTGGCGCGGACCCCAAGTTGGCGGATCTGGCGGATAACGGCGGCTTCACCCGCACCCAAAGGCTCCTCTCCGGTAGCCCCGCCATCGACGCCGGCTCGCCCAATTGCCCAATAACCACCGACCAGCGCGGAATATCCCGCCCCCAGGACGGCGACAACGATGGCGATAGCCGAATCGATATCGGCGCGTTCGAAGTCCTGTTCCCCACGATCGAGATCACCGAACCCATGCACGGCCAAACCGTCGCCGGCACCATCCGCGTCAAGGCCACATGCAACATGACACACGCCGAATTCTTCGTCGACGACCACTCCATTCACATCGATTCGACCGCCCCTTTCGCCTGCGACATCGACACCACCACATTAACCAACGGTATCCACGAAATCTCCGCCAAAGGATTCGACATCCCGGAGATTAGCGCCACCGACACCATCATGCTGGAAACCAGGAATGTCGGCATCCAATTGGACGCCAGCCGTTTGACGGCCAGGGGCTGGCTCTTCCGCAGAACATTCACCCGGTTGACCATCACGGCCACCAGTACCCCAACCGCCGCCACAGCGAAGTACATACTCTTCAAGAGACAGGGGAGTTCCAGTTACCAGAGACTGAGGGAAATCCCCGCCACCGACCTCGACGGCACGACCATCGTGGTCAATGACCTGGAGATCGAAAAAGACCTCGAATACACCTATAGAGTCGAAGCGCGAAACGCCGCGGGACAACGCGTCGGCCAATCGGAAGAAAAAACCATATAAAGGAATACTTTTTCGCTTAATAACCTTCTCATAAACAAAACCTGGGGCGCCTGGCAGGGCGCCCCGACCCCTGATACCGCCGCCGGCAAATTCGACATGAATAAAGACAGGCAAAACCAAACGCCCGTCCTGGTTTCCTGGCAGCCCTACATCCCCGTGATGGCCCGCTGCACAAACGCCAGAGCCGCCATCGTCAGATACATAGTCACAGCCACAACCGCGTACTCCCGCCCCGCCAGAGTCGCCACTCCCAACATGCCGCCAGTGGCGGCGAAAAACAATGTCACATAACCGATCACCATCCAGCGGACCTGCCGGAAGTTTATCTCGAGAATATAATCCAGCATCAATTCCACCGCCAAAAACACGATCATCAACCCCAACTGGATGTAGTAGATGGACGGTCGCGCCAATTTTGGAGCGGTCAGCAACAAACCGGCCAGAGGAATCGCCAGCATCACCAATCCCAGGCCCAGCCAATATCCGACCCTCGGTCGCCCCAAAAGCCTCGATACAAACATCATGATGATCAATCCATAAATTCCCAACGCCGTGATCGCTCCCAACTGATTCGCCTTATCCATTATTTCTCCTGAATTTGCGATGATTTTATCTATCCGCATAACGCCATCTATATGATAAATCTCTAAAAATAGAAAATCAAGGAAACCAATTGAATTTTGCTGTTTTTTAAGCATATTGTTAAATTCCAGCGCGAATCATTCATATCTTTCCCTTCTCTACCTGTACTTCGATGACTGTATGCTTCGTTATGGCTATCTCGCCTTGTGTTTTCCCTCAATCTCCATTAAAATGTTTAATGATGAAAAAAGACAATGACATCGGCGAAAAAAAAATCCTGACCTTTCCCCGTACCCGTATCGCCGCTCTCGACGTGGTTGAGCTGGGACGCAAGAAACATCACATCAAATCCTTGTTGGAGCTGGACGTAACCGATAGCCGCGCCGCCATCAAAGAATACCGGCGCAAAACCGGCGTGAAACTATCGTTCACCGCCTGGCTCATCAAGACCATCAGCGCCGCCATCGAAGAATTTCAATCGGCGCACGCCTACCTGTTGACCAAACGAAAATCGGTGATTTTCAACGACATCGACATCTCCATCACAGTGGAGCGCATCTACGACGGTCAACTGGTTCCCCTCCCCTATGTGATACGCCGCAGCAACGAAAAAAGCATCCGCCACATCCACGACGAAATCCAGGCTGCCAAAAACCAGGACATCTCCAAAGATGATGTCGTGTTAGGAGACAGACAATACCGCCTGGCCACAGAGCTCTACTTTTATATGCCGGGATTTTTGCGACGTATGATGTGGCGTTTTATATTGAAACATCCAAATATCGCAAAAAAAGGCATGGGCAGCGTCATGCTCACCTCCATCGGTATGATGGGTCGCATCAACGGTTGGTTCATCCACGCCAGTATCCACCCCCTATCGTTCGGCGTCAGTTCCATTATTCCCAAGCCCTGGGTGGTAGACGGCGCGGTAACGGTCCGGGAAATCCTGAACATGACGATTTTGATCGATCATGACGTGATGGACGGCGCCCCCATGGCACGCTTCATCGACCGTCTGTCCCAGAATATCGAAGCGGCTGTCGGACTGGAGGACTATCTTCCGGCGAATTCCGGATAAAGGCCAACTTGAGGGAAGAGAAGGGGACAGGCGAAGCGGAATTCGAAGCGGAATTCGGAATTCTCTTCTCGATCCGCAAGTTGCAGACGTGATTCAAAGAAGCCAGAGATCAGGCTCCTGGATTTAGATCTCGGGCATCAGGAGTGGGAACGAAGGATCGTTAGCATCGAGGCATCGATGGCGAAAACTACTTCGCCTGCCCTCGTAGATCCCTCTCATCTTGTACTTCGATGATTGTTTGCTTCGTTGAAGAAGATGACGAAGGCCTGTCGCAGGCGGTGGGCAAAATATAATTAGTTTCAAGGGAAAAATAAAAAAAAGCACAAAAGTTATTGACTATGTAATATGTGTGTTGTATAATCCTTATGTAAGACAGTGGCATTGCCGGCGGCACTTGCCTCACTTACGCCAAATCTAAATCTAAGGAGAATCACATGACACAAAAACTTAACTCAAACGCGCTCAAGCTTGAAGCGGTAAGATTGGTGCTGGAGGGTATTTCGAAACACAGAGACGAACTGGCAAATTCCGGCGTCACCGAGGAATTCGTTCAGCAGTTGTCCTCACAGAAGTTGCTGGTTGAACAAACCGAGGCGACCCAGGAGCGGTTGAAAGCCGATAAGATTAGCTGTACGGCGTTATTGAAAAAAGAAATGAAAATTTTGATGAAACTCTACAACCGGGCCAGAAGACTTATCAAGGTCGATGTTCCCAACACCGGGTGGTTGGAGTACGGAATCGGCGTCAAACGCTAATTCATCGGCTTAACGTCTAATTTGGAGTGAAAGATGAGACGATGCTTCAGCGGATCTTCCGGCCGGATGTGCGGCGGTAATGAGATCATTGGCAAATGGGACAGGTTGTCCTTCTTCTCCGATGAAATCATCGGCAACTGTGGCGAACGTACGTGCCACCGCCACCACCTAACCGTCGTCCGCGACAAACGCTACGGCCTCGGGAATGAATGTGGCGGTTTCCAGAGCGCAAGCTTCCGCATCCATCACGATAGCAAGTGCATCCACCGCAAGAGCGCATCTACGAGCTACAGAGGCGAGTGTTTCCATGACGCGGGCACATACGCCCTATCGGCAAGCAGGCTCTGCAGAGGCAAAAGCACAAGTTGCCGGCACACAACCGGGTATAACCATGGCAAAACCAGAATCAGCGGACAGCGACACACCGTCAACTACCAGGAAGTCATCCTGAGGTTTTTTCGCCATCGTATTACATATATATCACCAGAAGTCCCCTGAAGCTTCGTCTCTCTCCTCTCCACTCCCGATGGCGGAGATCTGACTCTTGAAAGCCAGAGCCAGATCTCCGCGAAGTCCGCATCGACGACGAAATATACTTCGCCTGTACTCATAGATCCCGCTCATCTTGTACTTCGATGATGAAGGAGACGTAGATGAATATGTTTTACATGCAAACAAAGTTCTCATCCAGTCAACGTTTCGCCAACTTACCGTCAGTCTCCCCGGTTTTTTCCTTGTTTTTTCATCACACACATCGGGAACGACTACGCCTATAGGCCTCAGCCCTCGTTCTCCATTCTCGCCGTGATCGCGAACGAGCCTTCGTCGAAGATTTATCTGTCCCATTTCCCTCCGTCACACGCATCTGAAAACGGGTATCCATTATGTGTTTTTTTTTGCGAAGCAGAGTTCGTATTTGGAGGATGAGCATTGTGTCATCATCCGGCTATGACTTTTTTTTGAGAATGTTAACGCTAGATCCACTACATCCCGATCTTCAGACGAAAAGTCGAATCCATTCTGAATGATGTTTCGGGATGTCTGTATGCAACATATTTGGTGGTTGAAAAATTTTTTTTTATTGGTACAATAAACTCA
>JAHELQ010000353.1 GCA_024644125.1 Candidatus Aminicenantota bacterium
GCCGCCTCTCATCTATGCTCCAATGATGAACGTGATGCCGTCATTCCCATCGGAAAACCTCTTCCGGGCTACCGGATCCTATCTATGGACCGGGACGGCAATCTGCTGCCCGAGTATGGGATGGGGGAGTTACATATTGGCGGCCTGGCCCTTGCCCGCGGTTATCTGAACCGTCCTGAACTGACGATGGAGCGGTTTGTCTATGATCCCTTCGATTCAGATTTGAGGCTCTATCGCAGCGGCGATGTGGGCTTCGTGGACCGGCGGGGGGAATTTCATTATTGCGGCCGCCTGGACCAGCAGGTCAAAGTGCGGGGCTTCAGAATCGAGCCCGGAGAGATCGAACACCGGTTGCGCCGTCATCCTCAGGTTCGGGACGCTGTTGTTTCCTTGCGGCCCAATGGCGGCGATCCGTCGCTTGTAGCCTATATCGTCCCCTCCGGTCCCCTGGTGGCTGCGGATCTGGGTAAATATCTGGAAACAGTGGTCCCAGCCTACATGATCCCTGCCCACTTTATGGAGTTGGAACAAATTCCCCTCACAGCAAACGGGAAACTGGATGAGAAGGCTCTTCCCGAGCCCGTTGTCCAGACTCTCGATGATTACGTGCCGCCGCGGGACCACCTGGAACGGAGCCTGGTGGAGATCTGGGCGGATGTCGTGGGGGTGGACGAAGCCCGCATCGGCATCGACACCAACTTCTTCGAATTGGGAGGCCACTCGCTGAAAGCCACAATCCTGGTCTCCCGTCTCCATCGTCAGCAAGGTGTAAAGCTGGCGGTGGTGGATCTGTTCCAGCACCCCACCATCCGCCGTCTGGCGGAACTCATTCGCGCGTCGGAGGTACGGCAATGTATCGCATTGAGGCCCGCTCCGGCGCAGGAGTATTATCCGGTTTCCAGCGCGCAAAAACAATTGTATCTGGCAGAGCAGGCGGATCTCGGCAGCACTGCCTATCATCTGCCCCGTATCTTGCCTTTAAACGAAGAACCCAATCGCGAAAAGCTGCTCATGGCGTTCCGGCAATTGATCGCGCGGCACGAGACATTGAGGACGAGCTTCCAGTTGATCGAAGGCCACATCGTGCAAAAAATTGACGAATGCGCGGATATTGAACTGGAGTTTTATGATTCTCTCCCGGCCGGTGAGATTCTGGCGACGTTCATCCGGTCGTTCGATCTGACGGAGGCTCCCCTCATGAGAGTGGGACTGGTTAGGACGCCGCAGTCGCAATGGTGGTTGGCGGTGGATATTCATCATATCGTCACCGACGGTATCTCCAACGATATCTTGACTCATGATTTCCAGGCCTTTTATGATGGACGCCCATTACCTGAGTTGACGCTCCAATACAAAGATTATTGCGCCTGGCAACAGGAGCGCAGGAATGGGGGCAATGATGATCAGGATCTTCAGTATTGGCTGTCTCGATTCTCTACCATGCCTGCGCTGTTGAAGTTGCCTCTCGATTTTCCAAGGCCGGCGCAAAAAAGTTTTTCCGGCAAGAGTATCTCCTTTCAATTGGACGCCCCGTTGACCGCGGCCCTGAAAGAGCTGGCGGACGCGAGGGGGGCGACGATGTTTATGGTTCTGTTGTCAGTATATTATGTGTTGCTGGCGCGGTTGTCCGGCCAATGGGACATTGTGACCGGCACCCCGGTATCCGGCCGCGTACACCCGGATCTCGAACACGTCATCGGGATGTTTGTCAATACGCTGCCGATGCGTCTTCGGGGGGAACCGCATTTGCGATTCAGCGATCTGTTGGTCAAAACAAAGGAGCTGGCTCTCGAAGCGTTCGATCATCAGGATTTCGGCTTCGACCAGTTGGTGGAGCGAACGATCACCCGGCGGGATTGGAGCCGTAGTCCCTTGTTCGATGTGTTTTTCACCTTTCATTCTCTCCAACATCAACGGGATGAGGCCCGCGTGGAACGCGAAGCCGCCATCGAGAATCCGATATGCGACTACGACCTGGTGCTCAACGCGCTGGAAATCCCTGGGGGAATTCGTTTCACCCTGATCTATTGCACTGAGCTATTCACCGCTGAGACAGGACGGAGAATCGCCGGTTTTATACCGGAGATCTGCCGGAAAATAACCGCCGACCCTTTGATTCGCCTCGAAGATATCGATGTGATGGACTCGAGTGAGAAGAACCGGTTTATGGAGATTATCGACCGCGACCAGGAGAACATTCATGCTGATTTTGATTTATAAAAAAAACAAAATTATCCGGAGGAGAGAGAATGAGATTTTTTAGTATACCCGCTGATTTCAAAAAGGAGACCATTGACGGTTTTCACCGGTTGAATCAGAATTACCCCGACTCCCGTGTCATCGAAGTGTATGGAAGCGTCACCGCCAATAACAAAATCGGCACCGGCCGCCTGTCCAATTATCTGGGAACCATCGATTTGGTGGATTTGTATGATTACGCCGGTTACGCGGCGGATCGGGGTATCGAGTTCAACTATACCCTCAATGCGTCGCACCTCTTCAACCGGGAGTTTTCATCCGACGGAGCCGGAGAGATTCTCTCGTTTTTGCATAAATTGCACGAGGGGGGAATCCGCGCCCTGACAGTGGCACTGCCGTCGTTAATGGAATTGGTTCAGTCCAGCGGCCTGGATTTCAAAATCAAAGCCTCCTGTATTTGCCAGATCACCAGCGCCATCAAAGCAGGCGCTTATAAAAAAATGGGGGCCTACCGCATCGTTCCGGACGAATCGTTGAATCGCGATTTTGCAACCTTGAAACGGATTCAAAAGACATTCGGTGATGGTGTGGAACTGATTGCCAATCAAATTTGCGATCAGAACTGCATCTACCGCATGTTTCATTACAACATGATCGCCGGCGATCCCCACGGAGCGGTGAATGAAGTGAGCGCCAACTTTTACGAGCAACGGTGTCTGTCCCAGCAATTGAGAAGTTTTGACAATGTGCTGAAATTGAGCTGGATTCGCCCGGAAGATCTTGATTATTACGAAGCCGTCGGCATCCGTCATTTCAAATTGCAGGGACGCCATACTTTTAAATATGGCGGCGATCCGGTCCGTACCGCCGAATGTTATTTCAAAGGGAGCCACGACGGCAACTTGATGGATTTGTTGACGATGTTTGCCGAGACCACCAGCTTCAAGGTCAAAATCGACAATAAAAAACTGGATGGCTTTATCCGGCCCTTCGCGGAGAACGATCATTTTTGCCGGCGTGATTGCGCTGTTTGCGGCTATTGCGCCGGGTACGCGAAGAAATGTATGGATCCGGCTGCCACTCATGAATTGATGGATCTGGCCGGAGGCTATCTCCAGGAATATGACCGTTACCGGATGCTTTTGGAAACAGTGAACAGCCGATTGAGCGAGAGTGAAACAAGTGAATTGTCGGCTGAATTCGATATTTGAGCGGAGGCATTGTGATCGGGATTAAAAAATTTGACGAAGCGCGGGAATATTGGCTGGATAAATTGGCGGAGCTTCCGGACGTTTCCCCCCTGGCGCCGGATTTTGCCGTATCCGGGAGCGCCCATGTCGTCGAAACGAGCTTCCATCTCGATTCCGCCCTCGCTTCCCGACTGGAGCAGATGGGAAAGGGGAATCATCTATCGGTCTATATCATCTTGCAGACAGCGTTCAAGATTTTATTGTCCGCGTTCACGGACCGGGACGATCTGGTGGTTGTATCGCCGGTGTATGACACCAATATCCAGGAATACAACCGGGTGGTGTTATTGCGGGACCGGCTGGATGTTTCGCTAACATTCAAGGAATTTTTGTTGCGGGTTCGCGCCACTGTGTTGGACGGTTACCGCCATCAATACTACCCGGTGGAGAAATTACTCGATTTATTGGGTTTATCCACGGCGTCGCCCCTGTTTTCCTTTGGTTTTCTTCACAGTGCCATTCACCAACGGGCTTTCGTGCAGGACTATTGCCGAAAAAACAGCGCGCATGTAATCGTGGAGTATGGAGTGGACGAGAATGGCGGCCATATGAAGATCCTCTATGACTCAAAGAGGTTCTCCGCAGGGACCATCCAATCGTTCGTGAACTCGTTTATCCATATTTTGCGGCAGGCGGCTAATCAGCCTTCCGCCGGGATCCAGGAGATCCGACTTCTGACCGATGACGTGAAGGAACGGGTACTGCGGGAATTCAACGATACGGCGTCGGCCTTTCCCCAGGATCGCACCTTGCATCAATTGTTCCACGATGTTTCGTCGCGTTTCCGGGATAGGACGGCTCTGTGGGGCTGGAGTGAAATCTCTCGCGGACGCGACGTTGTCTCGTATGGAGAATTGGCCCGGCAAGCCGCAGCGATAGTTCCTCGCCTGCGCGCTGCGGGCGCCGGAGAAAATAGCGTTGTGGGACTGTTGTTTGAGCCCTCGGTGGAGATGATCGTCGCCATCTTTGGAGTTCTTGGGGCCAGGGCCGCTTATTTACCGATGGATCCGGCGTTTCCTCAAACAAGGATCGAATTTATGTGCCGGGATAGCGGAGTTGATGTCGTAGTGGCGCAGGAACGCTTCCGCTGGTTAGTCCCCCAGGACTGCGAATGCTTGTTCGCCGGTGGCGGCGGCAATGAAGAGGTAGCTCCAGTTGTCGAATCCGGTGATAACCCCGCGGAATTAGCCTATACTATCTACACTTCCGGGACCACCGGCGATCCCAAGGGTGTGCAGGTTGAGCACCGGGGAGTCGTCAACTATATTTTTTGGCGGCTAACGACCTATGGCGTAACGCCCGAGGATGTCTCCCTGCAGCCGTTGTCTTATTGCTTCGACGGTTTTGTATCGAATATGTACACGCCGCTTCTCTCCGGAGGTTTGCTGGTAATGGTTCCGGAGGAGGACCGTCTCGATTTCGCCGCAATGGCAGGATTGGTAGAACGACACAGGGTGACCAATGTCAGTCTGGTACCCGGCCTGTTCGGCGCCTTACTGGATTATTGTGAAGTCGGTCAATTGCGAAGCCTGCGCTTTGTGGTTCTAGCGGGAGAGGCGACGCAGAGCCGGTTGCTGGTCCGCATAAAAAAAGAACTTCCCGATGTATTGCTGATCAATGAATATGGACCCACCGAGGCGTCGGTAACCGCCGCCGCACTCGTGGGTATGGATGGAGAACCGGGAATCGTCGGGCGGCCCATTGCCAACACCAGTATTTATATTCTCGACCGGAGGCTGAAACCGGTGCCGCCGGGGGCCGCCGGTCAATTGTTCATCACCGGCCCCGGACTCGCCAGGGCCTATGCCAATAGCGCCGAGTTGACCGCCCGCAAATTCGTGCCTGTCCCCCGGGATATTTTTGATTCGACCAATGGCGAGCGGATGTACGCCAGCGGCGATCTGGCCCGTTTCCGGGAGGACGGCCAGATCCAATTATTGGGGCGAACCGATCTTCAGGTGAAGATTAGAGGGCACAGAATCGAGCTGGAGGAGATCGAGAACCGGCTGGGCATGGTGGAATCGTTGAAAGAGGCGGTTGCCGTTGCCCGGGAGGAAAAAAACGGAGATCAGTATATTTGCGCCTATGTCGTAGGTAGAGATGGCACTCACGCGAATAGCGAAACAATCCGCAGGGAATTGGAAGCCCATTTGCCCGGCTATATGATTCCCCGCTTTATTGTGATGATGGAGTCATTGCCGAGAAACCCATCGGGGAAAATCAACCGCAAGGAATTGTTGTTGCCGGGTATTGTCGCTGATGAAACGAATGATGAGGTTTTGCCTGGAAGTATCGAAGACCGGATGCGCTCGCTTTGGTCAGGAGTTTTAGGGATCGAGGCGGCCGCCGTGTCGATTGGCGGAAGTTTTTTTAGTATGGGGGGGGATTCCTTTAAGGCAATGGCGCTTCAACGGAACATTCAGGCGGAATTCAATGTTAAAATACCGCTGGCAATAATATTTAAAAACCCCACCATCAAAGATCTGATCC